>JANMWO010000074.1:0-19647 GCA_031394025.1 Acidobacteriota bacterium | reverse complement strand
TTCGTATTCGGATAGGTCCTTTCTCTTTAGGATCTGCAAAGCCCATTGCCAGTTTTGCCCCGTTGGAAATTCGCTCCCGTAGTCAAACCGATAGGCAATGTAACGGGTCACTGGTTGGGAAGTATCAAGATTGTAGTGAGCCGCTTCGCTGGTAAATTTACGCAGCATGTCCAGCAATTTACGGGAGGTCATTTCAAAGGACTTCTCGGGATATTCTTCACGTATCTTGGGCTCCAAATCCTCAATGAAGCGGTTTAACGAATTCTCCGTCATCTTATCAAGTTGCTTCTTTCGAATGATCATAACCCTTATCCGTCACCGCGTGGGAAACCCCTTCTGCATATCTTCACACCAGAGCCTCAGCCGTCCGCACTAAAGCGCCATCCACATACTTGAACCGAACAACCTCGCTCGGCTCATCCCCTTCCATTCGAAACGACTCCACTCCTGCGCCAAACATCTGCTGCAACTCTTCGCCCTCACATGTCGGCAGAAAAGTGCGTAGCACTCGCGGGTCGTAAAATCGAAAATAGAGCGGCTCACCCTCAGGACTCTGCACAATCATCAGTCGACGGAAATGTTGATGCAGTGATTGCAAACTTGCGCGACTTGTCCCCCAAATTCCCCAGTGCTGGCCCCACCCTTCTTTCAAAAGCCAATCGCTAAATTCGGAATCGGCGATGACGTTTACAAGATAGGGCGCTACTTCCGCTAGGTCCGGCTCCAGCTCCCCTCGATACAGGCAAACGTGTTCTGGTTGCAACTCGTACAGCTTAGTTAGGAGGCCGGGGATAGAGGCACCGTCCAGGATAGCGAAGGTCATATCCTCGCCGAAAAGCAACGATTTGTGTTTCTCCAAAGGGTTCATTTCGTTAATGCCTCGCCGCAGCGTTCTTGGCGCAGATCGCACAGAACGGCGTCCCGCTTACTGCTGCCTGCTTCAATGTCAACGCCGCAGGGCTATAGCTTGAAGCGGCAGGTGGGGGCGAACTGGCGGTACCCGGATCGGCTTTATCGGCTTCTTTCGGCGGGTCAGGAGGATGCGGCGATGCACCCGATCCGCTGCCAGCAGCTCCACCACTATTGATCTTTACCAGCGTTCCAAGAATGGTGACACCAGATGGGTCGATACTAATAAAATTCCCACCCACCTTCAGCGTCAGTGCTGTTCCCGATTCAATCACCAGCGTCATGCCTGATTTAATGTGCACTTCACTGCCCGCTTCCACCGCCACTTTTGTGCCAGCTTTTTGGTGAATGTTGACGCCTGCTTCAATGGAAACGTCGCCATCCACTTTTTCATTCTGATCACCAGTCACTTTCAAGTGCAGGTTGCCACCAACTTTTTCAAACTGGTGTTGGGTCACAATGGCGTGGGTGTCATTGCCAATCCACTCTTTGGCGTCGTGCTTAATGCGGACATCCAGGTCTTTTTCGCCGTGCATGAAGACCTGTTCGCTACCCTTCTTGTCTTCGAAACGAAATTCGTTGAAACCGCCGCCGCCCTTGCTGCTCATCGATTTCATGGTGCTCTTCGTCTGTTCGTCGGGCAGTTTATAAGGGGGCATCTGCTCCGCGTTATAAACACGGCCGGTAATAATGGGCTGGTCTGGATCTCCTTCAAGGAAACTGACGATCACTTCCTGGCCAATGCGCGGCAGCACCACTGCTCCCCACTGTTTCCCCGCCCAACTCTGCGTCACCCTCACAAAGCAAGAGCTCTTCTCGTTGTTCTGACCTTCTCGGTCCCAAGGGAATTGAACGATCACCCGTCCATACTTATCGGGCCAGATTTCTTCGCCCGATTTGCCGACCACCACAGCCGTCTGCGCCCCTTCTACAATGGGCTTACGAGCCAAACGCGGTGGTCGGAACTTTACGTCCGAAGGGACGGAATCGAACCGGTTGGTATAGTGCAGCGGTTCCTCACGCCCGGAACGATACGACGGGTTACGGGCATCGTGCTTGATAGCAATCAGTGCATATTCACGATTGGTCTCACTTCGGAAATGCTCTTCCAACGTGAACTTATAACCGCACTCAAACCCACGACAGTTGGATTCACCAAACACGGTGACCAGGGAAACTTCCTGTTCCTCAAGACGAATCAGCGCGTACCGATCACCATCGGCCTTGTTCAAATACCTGCCTGGAAAATCGTAATGCTCACCCTTCTGTTCCCCGGCAATTGTTGTGTATAACTTGGTGTTGGGAGTCTCGAAATTATAATCGGACAGCGATGCACGACCGACGTGCACTCGCAATTCCTGCTCAATATGTCGAATGGTCTCGTCTTCTGCTGAACCGCCTAGACTGGTGGTGAATCGCGCCTTCGGCATGTTGACGCAGGTCTTAAACGAGGTGTTCTTATCGCCCAGAACCATAATGTGTTTTTCTTTGGTCTGCTCAAAGAAATAAAAAATGCCTTCTTCTTCCATAAGCCGCGAAACAAAATTAAAGTCAGTCTCACGATATTGAACACAGTAGACGCGGGGGTTGTAAGTGCCCTGTAAGTTCAAGCGAAAATCGTTGAAGCCACGTTCCTTAAAAACGGCTTGTAGAATGTCTGGGACAGATTTGTTTTGAAAAATACGACAGTTGGTGAATAAGTTTAGAAACCAAGGCCAGGCAACCATTTCAATTTCGTAGGCGGCCATGCCATCTTCGCCAGTATCCAGCAAACGCATGCGGCTGATGTTGCCATGAATGAAGCGTTCTTCACCATTTTCCAGCGAAATGTTCAGGACGATTGGACCCCGAAGTTGGGCCTTCATATCAATGTCCGGATCCTTGGACAGAACCCTGAGTGTGAAATGGAAAGGCGTGGAGATCCGCTCAACGCCCTGAAAGCTTTCCAGCATCAGAGCGTCTTCGGCAAGCGAAGTTTTAACCCGGAATGGACGGTTTTCTTGACTCAACCCGGACGCTCCTTATGTAACTCAAATCTAACGTCAGTTTATATCATCTTACGCGTAAGTGAACGCGCCATCGGGGCCAATGGCAACATGGATGGAAGCTGGTTTCTGACCGGCCGCCATTTGTCCCAGTAACTGTCTTGAAATATCGGGTAGCAATGTGTTGGTCAAAATATTATCCACATTACGCGCTCCGCTATCTACTTCCGTGCAGCGCTTAGCCACTTCTTCAATCATCCCGGCGTCGTAGCTAAGGTCAATGCGATGCGTTTCCTGCAACCGACGCTGAATCTTGGCCAGCTTCAAGACGATAATCTTCTTCAGATTCTCATCGCGAATGGGGAAGTACGGAATCACAACCAGCCGTCCTAAAAACGCGGGTTTGAAGATTTTGTTCAGCTCGGGCTTCAAAACATTTGCCAGACCTTGGGAATCGGGCATGGTTTCAGGGTCGGCACAGAGCTTCATTAATGTATCGGTGCCGGCGTTAGAAGTAAGAATGATGATCGTATTTTTGAAATCGATCACGCGACCTTCGCCATCTTCCATCATGCCTTTGTCGAACACTTGAAAGAACAGTTCCAGCACGTCAGGATGCGCTTTTTCCACTTCGTCGAGCAGAACTACTGAATAGGGTCTGCGTCGAACAGCTTCGGTCAGCACACCGCCTTCGCCGTATCCGACGTAGCCTGGGGGCGATCCTTTCAACGTTGAAACCGTGTGCGCCTCTTGAAACTCAGACATGTTGATGGTGATCAGGTTGTGCTCCCCACCATAAAGAAGATCAGAAAGTGCTAGCGCTGTTTCCGTCTTGCCGACGCCACTTGGACCCACCAGCATGAACGTGCCGACTGGCTTTTGCGGATCGTCCAGTGCAGCGCGCGCGGTGCGGATGCGATGGCTAATTCCTTCCAGTGCGTGAGCCTGTCCAATTACCCGAGCACCTAAGTGACTTTCCAGATCGATCACGGTTTGAATTTCGTCTTTGAGCATCTTGCCGACGGGGATGCCTGTCCAGCCTGCAATCACTTCCCCAACCAACTGAGCATCCACGCAAACACGCATTAGAGGAGTTTCCCCTTGTGCGGCTGTGAGCTCAGCGCTTAGGGCATCGGATTCTGCACGGAAGCCCTCAGAACCAGGCTGACCTTCTTCCAACTTGGTTCGTACTTCGCGAAGTTTTGTCACCAGATCGCGTTCCTGTGCCCAGCGCTTTTCTAACTCCGCTTGCGTAGCAAGAGTGGCTTCGCGCTTGGTAGCGATTTGCGTCAGGCGTTCACTATGGTCCACGCCCACCGCCGTTTCCCGTTCCAGAATCCGCGATTGCATGGCCAGATCGGTGAGCGTGCGCATGGCATCTTCCAGTGGCCCTGGCGTCGTGTTCTGACCCAGTGCAAGGCGCGCACAAGCAGTATCCAGCACGCTAACGGCTTTATCGGGCAATTGACGATCGGCAATGTAGCGATGCGAAAATTTCACAGCGGCGATCAGCCCTTCATCCAGAATGCGAACGTTGTGATGCTTTTCAAGCGCTGGCACAACGCCACGAATCATTAATTGACACTGAATTTCCGAAGGCTCTTCCACCTTCACTAATTGGAAACGACGGGCCAAGGCCGGATCTTTCTCGAAGTACTTTTTGTATTCAGACCAGGTAGTGGCGGCGATGGTTCTTAGTTCGCCACGCGCAAGCGCTGGTTTCAACAAATTGGCCGCATCGTTCTGGCCAGCCTGACCACCTGCACCAATCATGGTGTGGGCTTCGTCAATAAATAAAATGATCGGGGTGGGTGAGTTTTTCACTTCAGCGATCAATGACTTCAAACGATTTTCGAATTCACCTTTGACGCCTGCTCCAGCTTGGAGCAACGCCAGATCCAAGGTTCTCAAGGTGACGTTCTTCAACACATCGGGAACATCGCCACCGGCGATGCGCAAGGCAAATCCTTCCACCACCGCAGTTTTTCCAACGCCAGCTTCGCCCACCAGAATCGGATTATTTTGCCTGCGACGGGTGAGGATGTCCACCACTTGCCGGATCTCAAAATCACGGGCAAGCACCGGATCAATTTTCCCGCTCCGGGCATTTTCAGTCAGGTTGACTGTGTACTGATCCAGGTTCGGAGTCTTGCCACCCATGGGGCGGGGCGGACCGGATTGGTCGGCACTGGCGGCGGAAAGTGCTGCTTCCACCTCTTCTTTTGAGTGCGAAACAATCTCCGCAAATTCTTTGCGCAGACTGTCGCCTTGAATTTTCTGAAACTCGCGGCTGGTCTCGCGCATAATGCGGGCCAAGTCTTCATCCACTACCAGGGCCAAAATCGTGTGTCCTGTGCGCACTTGGGCCGCACCATAGTCAACCGAACCAAGGGTCCAGGCTTGCGTCAGCATGTTGCACAGGCTTGGACTCAGAGCAGGATTGCGGGCGTTTCCGGTTTTCAATCGATCCAGACTACGGGTCAGCTCAGCGGCTAGCCTGGACTTATTCAGGTCAAACTGCGTGATGATGGCGGCAAAGTCGCCGTCTGAAGAATCCAGCAACTTCATTAGATAGTGCTCTATTTCCACATCGTAGTGTGTTTGAGAAAGACACATTCCGGCAGCGGATTCAACAGCTTTTCGGGTTGTTTCATTGAACTTCCCGATCAACGATTTTAGATTGACGCCCATATATTTTTAATTTCCCCGTTTCAAGTAAGCAGCAAAATTGTATCACCAGGATCTCTTCCAAAGGTCAGACCAGAGTTCATCCATGTGGTCCAGCCGAGTGTTGGTCTGGAAGCCAGATCACAGGCCGGTACTTCATCACGCTTCAAAATGAGTTGAATCTCAAATTCAAATTCGCGGTTGGCATAGAAATTTAAGATGCCGCGCAGCGGTTCGCATCCTGAGCCGCCTGGAAGAAATTCCAGGTAGCGCTCCAGCGATACGGGCCCAATTTCAATGCGCACCCTGGCTTGCGTATCCCAAATTTCATCGCCTGCCACAGCGCCTCGGCCCAATTGACAGGAGTATTCGTCATCACTATCAAAGGAGCACAAATCAGATGTCGGCAAGGTCCGCCAAGTGCCCACAAATTGGCCGACTCGCACAGGCACTTCAAAGTAGTCCGAAACAATTTGCTCAAGGGCCACGGCAGAGCGAGGCTGAAGAGAAAGCAGTCCGCTATAGAACAAAAAGGTTTCGTCGCGCAGTAGCTGCCTGTTCTCCAGGCCATCGGTGCCCAGGCCGACAAAGCTCATTAAATAGCGTGAAAACCGATCTTGTTGGTCGCGTTCATAAGAAACGTAGAACCGGTATTTTTCCCAAGCCTGATAGAACAACGAAATCATTCGATGATTGAAAAGATCGAAGAAATCGCGAAGGGCATGGTCTTTCGCCCGGCTCCGATCTCGCAGCAGTTCGGTATAACTATGAGGCAATATCCCGTTTGGTCCGGTGAGGCCAATGAAATTGACAGACATTTGGGGCTGACTTTTTTCATTCCAATCAATAGCATTAATTTGGCCTGGCGGAAAGGCCAATGAGTTGTTCACACCAAACCGCAGGGCCTCTTGTGCGGGCTGCGCAAAACGACCCACACGTTCACGCTGGTCATACAAGCGTTCCATCAGTCGTACTGCCTGAAAGAAGTTGTAGCGGCCAGGATGGTTGTGCAGCGATTCGCCAAGTATGGATCGCTTTACATCAATATTTTGCGACCCGCTCTGGGTGCCCATTCCCGCAGTACCTCCTTGCGTTGAATTGTAGTCGCCGTCAATTGGCTGAAGCTGTTCAGCGTTGTATAAAGCCCAAGAAAATGTTCAATCACGCTGGCGAATAAGTATACGCCGCCGCCCACAAACTGCTCTTCATCCAGTTCAATATTTACCTTCGTGCCTCGGGTGAAGGCTATGCCTTGGTCCGAAACTACACGCGCGAATAACGGTTCACTTTTTACGTCGGTCAGGCCGCCAATGACTTTACTGGAATAAGCCGACTCGCTGAAGTTGTAAAGCTTCAATATCT
Source organism: Acidobacteriota bacterium (assembly GCA_031394025.1). GTDB lineage: Bacteria > Acidobacteriota > Terriglobia > Bryobacterales > Bryobacteraceae > JANXSF01. The sequence continues at coordinate 12,724 of JANMWO010000074.1, read as the reverse complement.
CCTGCAACGCCTCTTTCCCATTGTTCGCCAACGATAAATGGTTTAGCGACAAGTGCGACAACAAACGCCACTGCATGGCCTTGCCGATGGGTGAGCGGATGGGCGCAGTCGGTTTTGACAGGGCGACGATTCGCTTGATGGGTGCCCCTGTCTCCATTTCAAAATCGCCATCCCTTTCGTTGCCAAAAGGAAGACGCGCTGGAATGTCGCGATTCGAACAAGTGGCACGAACACTGATGGTATCGGTTGCCGGAACATTGGGCCGCATAACCAGATCAACCAGTGCCAGGTCGATCTCAGTACCTTGATCGTTCAGGCGGCTGGAGATTCGTCGGTTAGCGATCCAAAAGCTCTTCTGTGCGTCTTTGGACGTATGTCGGAAAGAATAGAAGGGCTGGTATTGAACCACTTCCTGTTCTTGCGATTTAAGACCCACCACTTCATCTACTGAGAATATTTCATACGCATTCGGACGTCGCACGTCCGGTACCAGCCGGTATTCATACTGCTGTTGATCCAGAATGAGTGAATCCGTCGTCAACGGAAAAAGGTTGACGATTGGCGAGCATCCCAACCGGAAAGTCTTTTCTGTGATCCCAGCTTCCAGGCGTTGCCGACGTTCATCTCCTTCGAATTTGGAAAAGAGAAAAATAACTTCTACTCGATTCTTCAAGTCCGGTCCTAAGGCTTTGGATAATCCATTTAAGTCAATGAAAAAGAACTTTTCCGGGAAAGTAAAATACTCTTGCAGCAGCCGGTATCCTACAAAAGATCGGGGCGAATACGGGACCATGCCATCCTCTGCACCAAACCCGACAGCTTGCACACAGGAAGGCGGAAGCACCACTGGTGCCATTTTGCTGCGCGGGTTAGGGTCGCGCAACATCACCCCCGTAAGGTTGCAGCAGAGCAACTCGTAAAGTGTGTTCACCAGACTGCTATCGCCAGTAAGATGAAAACGTAGCGTGTCCATTTCAAGCTTTGGAAACTCAGCGTCGCCCGTGCAATTTAATTCCAGGCGGATGGCACCAGTTGCTTCACCCGATTTGATGGCGGGCTTCAACCGTTCCGGCGCCGTCCATTCCGCCTTGGCAATGGTCACTGGCCATAACGTAGTTTCATAACAGGTGCGGAACTTACAGGGCACATCGTCCACACGGCGAGATTCCACCACGGAATTTCGTTCCACTTTTAAACCAGTGGAAAGCTTTCCTATATCGGGATCAAGATGGAACTGCACAATGGACATGGACGGAATGGGTCGGATGAAGTGAGGGTACAGAATGCCCAGTAGCGCTTCGGTGATCTCCGGAAATTCATCGTCGATTTTCAAATGGACCCGGGCGGCAAGAAATGCAAACGATTCAATTAGCCGTTCCACATGCGGGTCTTCACATTTGTCCGCTTCCAGAACCAGACGCGACGCTGCTCCTGGATACTTTTCCGCAAACTGCGCACCCATGCCACGCAGGAATCGTAACTCCCGTTCGTAATACAAAAGAAGGTCATCCCGCATCGGATTCCCCCTTCACTTCATATTCTCCACTGGAAAGTTTCAGCACCGTATCAAAGGAAACTCGCTCCGGTGTTGGGTCCATTAAAAGTAGACCTTCAATCCGAAAATTAAGCGCACTGCGACCGGTTTCCGGAATCTCAACTGGCACAATGCGAACGTTGGCCAGACGCGGCTCAAACAGTTTCACGGTTGCTTGCAGAAGTCTTAATAAGCGTAAACGATCTTTGTTCCCTGTCAGGCTAAAGCCAGTCAAATCTGGCAGTCCAAACATGTACACAGAATGGTTCAGCTCTTTCAAACCAAGGTCTGGTTCAACAGCAATTCGACGTGTATTGAAAAGCCATTCCAGATCTCGACGCACCGAAACTTTTAACCGCCGAACGGATTCCGACCGGGATAGGGCAGGGGATTGGGCAAGCTTGGCACGACCGGAAACAATGGTGGTTTCCTCAGGGCTGCCGTGAATCATGCTGATATTCATCAGGTAGAGTTGGCTTACTTCAATGAGTACTTTCTGATCCATCAACTTCTTGAAGCCCACCATTTCTGCTGTCAATTGATAAAGGCCTGGATCCAACCGCGGAAATTCGTAGCGCCCTGCAGGCTGCGAAAGTGCCTCCCTTTGCAAGGTCTTATCGGCATTTTCAATTTTTAGCAGCACGCCCTCAAGTGGCACCCCTGTCGCATCGGCAACATATCCAGACAAGCCCGTAAGGCCAGCCTGCGTGTCTATCAGGCGGTCAAGAATGGAAGCCGTTGCCGTAGATTCAATGTTGTTGCGAGCCATTTCAAGCTTCTTTTCCTACCCTGCACCAAGCGCCTGTGCTGGATCCAGTCGACAAATACGCTCAAACAACTTCTGCTTTTCCTTGGCATCCCCTTGAATTTTCTTGCTGGCATTGATGATGGTCACAAGGGCTGCGGCAATCATTCCGCGATCTTCCCATTCCTCAAGCTTATGATTTTCAACGGTGGCAATCAGGTCATCCAAAAACGGTTGCATGATTGATTCTTTACCCGTGGCTGCACAGAGCTGCACCATTTGCAGACGACGTATAAAGCGTCCTCTACCCGATGTCTGACTTTGAATCTCCGCATGCAAAATCTCAAATGCTCTGGCTTCCTGGCCTGCCCGGACCGCCTGCACTGCCAAGTCGTAACTATCCACAAACTTCTGCTTCCAGGCCGTTGCTTGCGGCGCATCCAATACGTATGCATCTGCCGGAAGCTTCGCTGGGGTCGCCGATTCTGGCTCCTCCGACAAGGTACGAAGCCATGCTTGCGTGCTGGCATTCGCCGCTGCCGTATCGTCGGTGAGGGTCAGCTCAAGGATCTGCGGAACGTCACGAATCAGGCCACGAAGTTCCGAGCGCAGAGCGATTGCAATCACCTGATAGTCCGGTCCAAGTGCAATGCAAGCTTCCACCACAAATCGTTGCAAGTCGAGCCAGGCGCGACTGCAAGGCAGCCCCATCACGTTTTCCGCAGCATCAATAAGATCTTTCCACTTACCGTCCATCGCTAATTTCTTGATGAGACGTCGAACATCTGTCGGAGGAGCTTCCAGTTTGGAATAATCTTTCGCTTCGATGGCTGCACGCAACTCGCCCCATCGCAGACCTCGCAACATCAGGTAAGGTGCTGGACTTTTCGGTTCTTTCTTGCGCAAAAAAGCGGCCGCTGCCACCACGGCTGCAATCATTTCTTTACGATCAGCCGGATCTTCTGGAGCTTGAATTACATAACCGGAAGTTTTTTGCACAACGCCGTCAGTGCTTGTTTCAACGCCAGCATCAACAGCCATTTCCGACGCTGCTTCCACCGGGATATCTTCCACCGGATCTGGTTCCAATTCCCGCTTCTTTTGAAGAAAGCCGTGGACAACATGGCGCACTTCTTCCAACGCAGGCTTCAATTTGCCAAAGAATGGGGCAGCTTCGCCAAACTTATCCGCACAACATTTATCGAGTGCCTGCACTTCGATAATGCAAGAATCCAACTGAGTTTCTGCTTGCGCGTAGAAGATTTTGGGAGTTTCACCAAAGGATTTGTCGAACTCCTCAGGACCAAGTTTCCCCCCTTTAATAGCCAACTCACGCGTCTTCTTTTGATCTTTATCCTTCGCTGGGTCGTCATACCCAACCACGCGGGATTCTTTGTACCGATAAAAATCATAACCTGCTACGCACAGAGCAACACTCTTTACAGGAAAGTCCATCTTGGACCCAATCCAATTGAGAGGGGCCGCACGGAACTCGGCGTCGCCATCTTCAATTTCAGGATAAAGGGTGTCCCAAAAAGTTTCCAACAGGTTGCGGCAAAGGATGATTCCTTCACAAAAACCTTGATAGCCATTCTTTTTTAGAAGCGACTCAGTCAGCCATACGGCCAATTGCAAGTCTTTGGTTTTGGTGGCTAATACTTCTTGTGTAAGCTTGATAACCAGGGTATGGTCAGCAAGTTTTCTATCGTGTTTCCAGTCCCCTTGGGCCAGTTCATCGTCTTCACGCCGTGCTTCTTTAATCTTGTCGTATACAGGATCGTTGCGAGAATACAGCCCGCTTGGGTTATCGCCAGCAATGGGATTAAGGATGTCTTCACGCAGCGGCATTAGAGGCAAACTCAATGGATCGGATCTCTACTAAAGGAACTTCTTTTCCATCTATGAGAAAAGTTTTGTGTCCTACAGGGAACTCGTTTCCTTCGTCATCCGCCACCCAATCCGTGTCCCGTCCAAGCCATAAAGACTCATCTGGAGAATTCCAGGAGAATGGATAAATCGCAGGAATAATAACTTCACCAATGTCCGTTCCTTTAAAAGAAGGACCAGTCATTACAAACGCTTGCGTCCACAAAGTATCACGCAACTGCTTAGTAGGTTGCACTTCAATCGTTGAAATGTGGTGAAAGGGAATCCAAATATAAGCCCCGGCTGCATACACTTCTAAACGAGCGCCAATTTGAGGGTCGCAATCCACAATGGATTCAAATGGCGTGCCATTCCATTTACCCGCAGGCGATGGAGCTGCTGCCAGTTTAGGAAACTCTTGCGTACGAAATAAATCGTGACGCGCTTTTTCCGCGTGCAACGCCGAGTAATACATAACGGCACCCAATTCATTTTCTTTGGAGCCTTCGCTAAGCACTGCCAACTGCTTGGCAGCACGGTCGTATTGCCCGGAAAAACATAGAAGCTCGAACAGAAAGGTACGACTCTTTCTGTCAGCCGGATTGGACCGCACAGACGCAGTCAGCGAACTGACTGCGTCCCGTACTTTCCCAGTTTGGAATAGTTCTGTTGCGGTCATTTAACTAATCGGGTAAAGCGTCGTCAGCGGCGAACTTGGCGTTTAGCAATTCCAAGTCATATCCCTTGCGGATTGCAGCGTCAAGCTTACCGTCGTCCATTTCCGGTGCATAAGCGATTTCTACGGCTTGAAAAGCAAAGCTCAAACTTTCCGTAGGATTCTCGCTTGAACCACTTAACTGCACGCTTGTGATCAGGGCGTCTTTCAACCATATTCTGAAGTAAGACTGCTGCTTGTCAGCTACAGGCTTATCGTAAAGAATGTATACTTTCTTTAAAATGTCGCCTGTTGCGCAATGGTCCGTGAGCAGGGGCGATGTCTTGTCCAAAACCTTCATCACGCTCAGATCTGAGAAGCTGGCCCGGCCAGCCTTGGCTTCCTTGCCCGATGCACCAGCACCATAGGTGGAGGTCTGACTAACGCCCCAACTAAACGAAAGGATATCAATGTGGTCTTTGCGGCTGGTGCTTGGTCCTTTCACTCCGTCAATGTACAGATAGGCATTAACTGCCATAAGGAATCTCCCTTTATTTTTTAAGTTTCCAGATTGCCTGGAAACAGGCTGATGGGGCTTCTTGAAATGGCGCCCGTTTACTTACTTTGCAGGAGCTGGCAGTTCTGCCACCAACCGCAGGGACACTGTTAATTCGTCAAGCTGGAAGTGCGGTCGCAAGAATGCAACTGCCCGATAAACACCCGGCTTACCCGGAACTTCTGAAACATCAATGCGGGCCTCACGCAGCGGGCAACGCGATTTCATTTCTGCTGATGCCGTATCGTCGGGAATTACATACTTCATAATCCAGCGATTCAAGAATACTTCCGCATCCGTGCGTGACATGAAGCTGCCAATCTTATCGCGCATCATCGCTTTCAGGTAATGCGCAAATCGCGAAACGGCCATAATATATGGCAATTGCGCTGAAAGTCGCGCGTTGGCGTTCGCCGAATCCGTGTCATACAACTTCGGCTTCTGGCAAGACTGCACGCCGAAGAAAGCGGCATAGTCAGTGCCCTTGCAATGCACCAGCGGAACAAATCCTAAATCGGCCAGTTCCTTTTCACGACGGTCCGTAATAGGCACTTCCGTGGGGCACTTCATCGCCACATCGCCTTCGTCCGTGTAGAAATTGTGAACAGGTAGACCATCTACCAATCCGCCACCTTCCACACCACGCATAGCGACGCACATTCCGAACTTAGAGAACGAATTGGTCATCCGCGATGCCAGGGCAAATGCCGCGTTCATCCAAAGGTACTTTGAATGATCGGAACCATCCACCTGTTCTTCGTAGTTGAAACCCTCCACAGGCTTGGTGTCCTTGCCATAGGGCAACCGGCCAAGTGTGCGGGGCAGACATAACGCAACGTAACGCGAATCATCGGACTGGCGGAATGATTTCCACTTTGCGTATGCGGTGGTGTCAAAAATTTTCGCCAAGTCTCTTGGTGCATCCAGACTTGTGTAACTGGACATATTGAACAAATCAGGAGCAGCGGCACTTACGAAAGGTGCATGGGCAGCGGCTGCAACGTTGGAAATCTTTTCCAGCAGTTCAATGTCTTCAGGGTGCTTGCCGAATTCGTAATCGCCCACCAGCGCACCAAATGGCGCACCACCAAACACTCCGTATTCTTCCTCATAGACCTTTTTGAACAAGGCACTCTGATCGAATTCCGGAGCCCGCTGAAGATCTTTCAGAAGTTCTTTCTTCGTGCAATTCAAGACCTTGATCTTGAGCATCACACCGGTTTCGCTCTGATCCATCAGGTATTTGACACCACGCCAGGTTCCTTCCAACTTCTGGAACGATTCGTTGTGCAGAATCTCGTTCAACTGAATAGAAATCAGGTGGTCAATTTGAGCGATGCGCGAGTTCACCATCATCTCGGCATCCCGAGCGATGGTCATCGATCCGCCCAGGAATTGCGATACAAATTCCTTAACCAGATTGCGGCCACGTTCAATGGAAGCCGGTTCTTTACCGAATCGACCTTCGTCTACAATTTGGTCCAGTAGACCTCGTTCTTCAACTACCGATTCGGCGGCTTGCGCCTGTGAAGATTTCGCCTCAGCCATTGGATTTCTCCTCGCTGCCAATTTCCTTCTTCAATTTATCCAGCTTTTCTGTATTGCCGACGGCATCCAACAAAAGCTCTTCCAGCTTATCGTTGCCCTGTAAGCTGCCTCGCAAATCGGAAAGTCGAGTGCGCAAATCAAGCAGCTCTTTCAAGGGCTTCACTTGGCGCGCGACATTTTCTGGTTCGAAGTCTTCCATGGTTTTGAACTTCAAATCCACTTTGAGGTTGGGTGCATCGGATTCTTCGCTCAACATATTTCTTACAGAGAAATTAAGGTGAGGCTTCATGCCTTCCAGCACGGCGTCGAAGTTGTCGGGGTTCACCTCAACAAACTTCCGTTCCTTCAATTTGGCCAAGGGTTCTTCCGGCTGGCCAGTCAGGTCGCCGAGAACTCCCACGACAAAAGGTAATTCTTTTAATTCAATGGCGCCACCTACTTCCACGTCGTAAGTGATCTGGACCCGTGGTGAACGCACACGGTCAAGCTTGTGTTGGGTGCTCTCTCTTGCCAAAATTGCCTCCGTAGGATTTCAAGCATATACTCGGTACGTCCAGTACGTCAAGCCCTTAGTTTCTAGGTGCATGAACCGCACTTACTCGACTAGGAATTCCTAACGTTGGGTGGTAAGTGATTTCTCTTGTAGGAATGTTAAAGTGGCCGCAGGTAAGGACTTTAAGCATTCCGCCTTAGTTATCGACGATGCATACAATTGTAAGTGAAAACATTTCACTTGCTTCATGTTTTTTAGCTATTTCGTCCAGTACTCATAGAACTCTTCTTGTTTCTCACTGTGAAGCATTTGGGGTATACTACTGAAGATTTCAGAAGAGGAGACCCAACTTTGGCAACTTACTTGAATCAGCAATTTAGTTTTGAAGAGTTACGCTGGGCCAGCATCAAACCGCCCAAAGCCCATCTTGCCAAAAAATCAAACCGAACTTATGATGCCCAAGGATCATTCCAAGGTATCCCAGTAAAAAGTTTGCTTCCTCTTGAAACACTGCTTTATCGGCTTGTCAATCTAGTCGACGGAAACTACTATGCTTCGCCATGGTGGATGCCTCGTGATACCTTCGCCGAACTTCTCGATGATGCTAGCAAAAGTGCGACTGCAAGCGGTCGTCTCTTCCGGAATTATGCAGCTCAATACTTGTCACTGCCTTCTGGGGACAACCAGTTAAGCATTGTGGAAATCGAACTGACGTCAAATGTCTATGCCTGGATTGGCAACACGTCGCCGCTTTTCCACCGACCTGGAGGGATGGCTCAGGTCTTTCTGCCTAACCTGGCAAACCGTGGCAACCCCCGAATCAGCAGTCATGCCCGTGTCAGCAATACTTTTTGGCTGAAATTTTAGATATGCGATATTAGTACTCCAAATCAGGCTAGAGTCCTCTATTACTATCAGTCAATCATGCTAACCCTTCTATCCCCCGCCGACGCCCAATCTCTGCGAGACTTCCTGCAAGTTGCCTGTTATACCGATTTGGAGTTCCGCAAGCGCCCAAGCTTGCGCGAACTTCCTTCCCGCCATTCTGGAAACTGGCCTTACCTGTTGGATTACACCCGGGAACCCACCGTACTGAATTTCCTGCTTCGCCTATTTTTATTCGGCATTCCACTGGATCGCAAATTGGTGTCAGGAATTGTACCTCCTGGCATTCTTAGCATCCTGATCAATTCTGGATTACTGAATCTCGAAGCAGATCATTTGCAAGCTTCCGTCATGCTTACCCCTCTGGATAACCATTGGTTTGTAGCCGATCCTCTCGATCGCATAAAGTCCGCCGAGGCCAACGATTTTGTTTTGTGGGCCAATCCGACTACCCGAATTCTGAATCAAGTTTCCATACGGCGACATGTGAAATCAATTCTCGACCTAGGCGCAGGTTGCGGCGTACTTTCTGTTTTGGCTGCTGCAAACGGGGATCGCATTGTTGCTACTGATCTCAATCCTCGAGCCGAGTCGTTCACCCGCTTCAATGCTAGCTTGAATGGCATCACCAACATTGAAACCTATACAGGCGACACCTTTGAGCCAATCAAAGATCAATCTTTCGATTTGATTCTGGCCAACCCACCATTTTTTGTGACTCCCTCATCCAACCAGATGTATTGTGAGAATTCCATGGATCTGGATCAATACTGCCGACGCGTCGTCCGCGAAGGTGCCACCCATTTGAACGACGGTGGATACCTTCAAATGACCTTTGAATGGGTGCAAGTGCAAGGGCAATCCTGGCAGGATCGTGTGGCGGAGTGGCTGGACGGAACGGGCTGCGATGCGTGGATTCTGCGTGGCTATACTCGTGACCCCGCAGCTTATGCGTATGAGCGTATCAAAGAGGAATTTTCGATCAACCCGGAACGGGCCACCCAAAAGTTTACAGATTGGTTGGAGCACTATCGGCGAAGTAACGTCGAACAGATTTGCGGTGGACTTCTTAGCATGCGGAAACGCACGGGCGACAATTGGCTTCGTATTGAAGAACTGCCGCTGGAGATTTCCGAACCCATCGGGGAATCAGTTTTAAGTTTATTTTCTACGCAAACTTTTCTGTCAACCAATCCCGCCGATGAAGAACTTTTGAAGATGAAACCTCGCTTGGCCAGCGGCACAAAACTTCAACAATCATTTGCGTTGACTGATCACACCTGGCTGCCTGACGGGTTGAATCTTACTTTGTCGGGTGGTTTGCCTGGAACCATTTCTGTTGAATTCCCTGTTGCTGAGTTTCTGGCAAGTTGTTCCGGTGAAAGCACCCTGCACGAATTGATTGTCGCCGTAGCGGCAAAAGTAAATGCCCCCGTTGAACTGGTTCGGCAGCAATGTTGCTCCGTTGTGCGGAAGCTGGCAGAGCGCAGATTTCTTGCTCTGTAGATCTCCAGCATTCAAATTCTGCTAAGTTACTTGCATGCCCCTTCTCGAACCGGTTGTGTGGTCCAAAGGTACGTTCCTTAACCCACAACACTTGCAACTTCAGGATCGCTACCTGGAGCAATCACTGCAATTTCACTTGCAGGCATTGAATTTTCGCCCCTGGGGTTTTGAACGGTTACGAATTAACCAGGACGCGCTATCCACGGGGATTCTTTCCATTTCTGAAGCATCGGGAATTATGCCCGACGGCTTGCTATTCGATATTCCGTCCTCTGACCAAGTACCGCCCCAACGTCCTTTGGCTGACCAGTTCGCACCCGATCAGGATTCCATTGAAGTGTTTCTGGCCATTCCAAACTATCGTGAACGTGGCGTGAATGTTACCAGTGCACAACAGGGCGGGGAAGCCCGCTATCGCGCCGAAGTGCAGATGATGCGCGATGACAATACCGGCACCTCTGAAAAGCCAATTATGGTGGCCCGCAAGAATCTTCGACTTTTGGTTGAAGGAGAAAATCTAGAAGGTTGTTCTTCCCTTCGAATTGCCAAGGTCAATAAGACAAACGGCGGCAGGTATGAATTAGACCCTCATTTTGTGCCTCCACTCGTCGACATTGCCGCCAGCAGCTATCTGATTTCCATTGCCCGCCGCTTAGTAGAAATTCTTTCTGCTCGCAGCAGTGCACTGTCTGGAACCCGCAAGCATAAAAATCAGACGCTTGCCGATTTCAGTGCTTCAGACATTGCCAGTTTTTGGCTGCTTTATACAATCAACACACACTTCCCGGCCTTCCGTCATATCTTTGAAACGCATGGTGGTCATCCAGAAGCGCTCTATTCCTCGATGTTGCAACTTGCCGGTGCACTCACAACATTTTCCTTGAAAGTTCACCCTCGCGATTTCCCTGTTTACGATCACAATAACCTTGGCGCTTGCTTCACTGGCCTGGATGAGAAGTTGCGTTTGTTGCTGGATACCGTTGTCCCCACAAACGTCGTTTCCTTGCCGCTGAAGCTCACACAACCTTCCATTTACGCTACAGCATTGGATCGGGATGATTACTTGGTGAACACCAAAATGTACTTGGCCATCAACGCTGAGGTGCCAGTTGCAGATTTGACTGGCAGAGTGCCAGCCCTCGTTAAATTATGTTCAACGGATTACATCAATCATTTAGTTGAAAAGGCACTGCCTGGTGTCCCGCTGACGCATGTGCCTAACCCGCCTGCAATTCCGATCAAGCTGAATTACCGTTATTTCAGCCTCAGTCAATCCGGTGGTTCGTGGGAAGCAATTCGTCGAGCAAGAAATTTGGCGGCTTATGTGCCAGGTGATTTTCCCAACCCCGTTATGGAACTCATCATCGTGTTACCGCAGGCGGTTTAACCGCGTACTGCAAATAATACGATGATGATTATCGCCAACAAAAACAGTACTCCCAAGGCGATAAATAAGTGCAGTTGCCGGGTCTTTTTCGGCGTCACTACCGGTGTTGGAGCAACAGCGGCCGGAGGCGGTGTAGATGCCTCAAACATGCTTGTATACTCACTGGAATGGGCAGGCGGTTGGGCTATTGGTTGCGGCCTGGAAGCTGGGAAATAGTTGGTCGCTTCTCCGCCTGACACCATGGATGGTGTGAAGGCGGGTGGCTTAGGATTCAGCGGCGTTTCCCCCGGCCCAAACATACTGGTGAATTCTCCTGACGATTTCTGTGGCGTCGGTGCCCTTGGAACTGCGGGCAGTGGCGCTGAGCCAACTGTTCCAAAACCGTCAAATTTATTCATCGGAGATTTCATCATCTGCGTGAACTCACCTCGCCCGGGCTGCGGCTGAGCACTAACTGGGGCAGGTGGTTCCTGGTGCTGAGGTTGCGGCGGCGGTGATTGGAATGCCCTTGTAAATTCACCTGTCGATCCTTGGGGCAAAGGCATTTCCGTAGGCAGGATTGGCTGTGCCTGCCCCGTTTGCGAAAACATTCGAGTAACTTCAGGATCAGGTGTCGCAACTTTCGGAAACGGCTTCGATAATTCCACAACCGGAGTTTGTTGTGCGGGAATAGTAGGCGCTACATTTGTCCCGTGCGGTTGAAGGAGCATTGTGAATTCTCCAGCCTCCGCTAAGCCCACCATATGCACTTTCGAATCCGAAGGAGGGATTGGCGAAGCCTCCGGAACGTTCGGATTCGATCGAAACAAGCTGGTAAACTCACCCGGCTGCGCCTGCGGTGGCATGGCTTTCGGCGAGGTCAACGGCGTAGCAGCAGCTTCCGGCTGCGTCGAACCCCGTGACTTCATCAGCATGGTGAATTCACTTGGTGCCGGTTGAATTTTCTGGGGCGCTGAAGGCATGGTTTGGATCGCCGGAAATAATCCGGCTTTCCCCTTCGATTCCAACGTTGCATTGGGAATCGTCTCTGGCTTGAAAAGTCTTGAAAACTCACTTTGATTGGAAGAAGGCAAAGCGCCCGCAGAAGAGTTTTCGTCTGCGTCCATTCCCAATCGAAACTGTCCAAGATGCAGCCCTGCCTCTTTTAGCGGAAGTTCCATAGACAAAGGAGCCTGGTCCACCGGATGCGCCGCCAGTTGTGGCGCGGAAAACATCTGGGTAAATTCCCCCGGAGGCTTTTCTACAACCTGCTGCACAACATGTGGCACGACCTGCTGTACAACCTGGTGTACGACAGGGATGGCAGCGGCCGGAACAGGAACTTGCGCTGAGCGAAATCCTGAGATGGGCGCTATCATCGTCGGCTCGCCCGCATCCGGTTTCGCCGATAACCACTTTCGGATTGCGCGGATGGGGCTGTCCGTAACCAGATACTGAAAGCCAGCCACACTACCTATTCTTAAAACCCGTTCCCGATAGGCAATTGGCATTGCCGGTACCTTTGCTAAAAGGGCTAGATTCTCTGTCTCTTTGCTGCGTGCCAAAAGAT
>JANMWO010000054.1:0-4487 GCA_031394025.1 Acidobacteriota bacterium | reverse complement strand
CCCAGCCAGCGATGCTTTGTAGTCTTTTAAATCCAATGCTCGGGCAATGGCTGAATTCTTCTCCACTAGAATCTGCCCATCGCGATGCTGCTGTTTGGTGTAAAGAACCCTAGCTTGCGCGTAGAAAGAAAGTGCCTTGTAGGGATCGCCCAAGCGGCGGTAGAGCGTGCCTTGATTGGTCAACAATCGAGCTTCTTCGCTGGGCGAAAGCGACCCCGGCTGACCGCGCATTTCCTTGTAAATGGCTAGTGCTGCTTCAAAGCGACCCAGTCGTTGGAAAAGCACTGCCTGATTGGCAAGAGTAAGTGGCTGTTTTTGTATCTTGTCGGCAGCTTGATAATCAGAGAACGCATCCTGGTAACGACCTTGAAAATAGCGTGCCGCCCCAATGTTATTCCAACGCCGAACCTGATACAGCTTAGACCCGGTAGCTTCATCCAGCGCCAGCGCCTTCTGGTAGTTACTCACTGCCTCATCATATTCGCCCAGGTAAAGATGGGCCAGACCAATGCTGTTCCAGGCAAGGGCTTCGGACTTTTTATCGTTCCCAGCACGGCACAGTTCCACCGCTTGGGTACCTAATGTCTGAGCCTTTTTATAGCTGCCTGCGGACACTTGGGCATCGGCATCATTGGCCACCGATTCGCAAGTCTGGGCTCCAAGTGGAAGTCCAATCAGAATAAAAACGGCCAACCGCATGAATTACACCGCTTCAGAAAGGCTGGTGAACGGGAAATCTTTCACCACCATGGATGGGGCAATCATGCCTTGCCCTTCACCGCCGCGGACACGAACCGGCTTACCCAAAGCAACTGCGTTTTGTAACATGCGCACTGGGCTTTCATTGAAACGGAAATTCACTACAGGTCCGGTTACCTTCCCGTTTTCAATCAGAAAGAAACCATCGCGAGTAAGTCCTGTAAGTTGTACTGTCTGCTGATTGACAGATCGGATGTACCAGAAACGTGTAACTAATAATCCGCGCTCTACACTGGCGATTAGTTCCGCCAATGACTTGCTGCCCCCTTCTAACACTAAGTTACCGGGAAATGGAGTGGGTTCCTTGCCTGCGCTGCGGGCATAATAACGGTCGTAGAAAAGTGATTTAACGATTCCTTTTTCCACCCAGGTGGCATTGCCTGCTGGCATGCCAGCACCACCGCCACCACCGCCGCGCCCACCACCGCCTCCACCAAAACCCCCGCCACCACCCCAGGGCAATACTGAGTAAAGCTTATTTTTGGGATCAGTACGCAAGGTGATAAAATCTGGAAACAGCTTGTCACCCAGCAGCGTTCCCCCACCCTTTTTACTAAGGAAGCTACGACCTTCTTCCGCAGCGCGGGCTTGCATGCTGAAGCCCATCAACTGCACCAAATCACCTACCGCAGTAGGTTCCAACACTACGGTGTACTTGCCAGGATCCAGCTTCTTCGGATTCTTCCATTGCAAACATTTTTCAATAGCCGTCTTGCCAACAATGGCCCCGTCAATGTCCTCAATCCTAACCGCTGGCTGGCTGGCCCAACCGGAGCTGCTACCATCGGCATTACGAATGGTGGTGGATAAGTAGGCATCGGTAGTGCGACCATAGCCGAAGTTGCCTTTCTTGTTGGCGATGGCTGCGGTTGCAGCAGCACGTTCAAAGAATCCTGCGGCAACCAAGCCAGAGGATTTCGCCCCTTCAATGATTGACCGTACATGTGGAATCATGATTTGATTGCGTGCCGCAGCGGTGGATGTGGCGTAGTTTTCAATGTCAGGATATTTCTGGGCATCCAGTGGCTCTTCGCGTTCCGGGTTGGCCGGGGAAATGCGCGCCAATGTTTCTGTCTGCTGCACTGCGGCTTTGAGCGAAGCATCATCGAATTCATCGAGCGTGGTGCTCCCTGTTTGGCCACCTTTCACCGAAGTGATGGACATGGATTGCGACACTGTAAATCCAGAGGTGGTAATGCCATTCAGCGCAAAGCGGATAGAAGCACGCTCAGAACTGGAGATGCTGATATCGCACTCCGGGAAGGTGGAAAAGGACAGCACCTTTTCTACCAGTTTTTGCGTTTGCTCTTTAGTAATCAATGGTGACCCACTCCTGTTCCTAAATTGCTTCTAATACTCACTTAGTCTGTCTGAATGACATTGATCTGCCGGAACCGCGTAGGGGAGCAGCCATGACTTACTGAGTTACTCTGTGCTGGTTCCCCTTTCCCATCATTCGTCGCACCCCATTGTTGCCAATAAGCGGGCCCGGCGATGAGGTCGCAAGCCTGCCAGAAATCGGTGGTGCGAGCCTGGTAGCCTACTTGAGAAATCATGCCTGCTTTTTTGCCATTCTTGATGGCCCAGTAAGCATCGCCGCCAAATTGGAAATTGTAGCGCTGCTGATCAATGGAAAAGCTGCCATCGCCGTCAATCAAAATACCGTCGTCGATGCCTGAAATCAGGTCATCCAGCGTAGTTGTAGGCTTGCCCGGTTCCAGCCAAACATTGGGCATGCGCTGAAACGGGACACTGGACCAGTTATCGGCAAAGCAGCAACCACGCGATTCCTTTTCGTTGATTAAGTGTGCCTGATCGCGAATGGTTTGGTAGTGTTTGAAAATGCCTTTTTCAATGATGGGGAATTTGGTGGCCTTCACGCCGTCATCGTCGTAACCAACAGTAGCTAGGCCACGGTCCGTAGTTCGATCACCCCAGACGTTCACAATGTCACTGCCAATGCGCGCCTTGCCTAACTTATCCGTAGTCAGGAAGCTGGTGCCGGCATAGTTAGCTTCGTAACCCAAGGCCCGATCCAACTCAGTGGAATGTCCTAAACTTTCATGAATGGTTAGCCATAAGTGGTTGGGTAACAGCACCAGATCCTTCTTACCCGCAGTTACCGGTGGCGCGTTCAGATGTTCAATCACTTCTTCGCGAACACGGCCTGCGTTCTCAACCAGGTTCATGATGGGGACAAACTCATAACCGGCAGTAACTGGGGGCGGAACATAGCGACGAGTTTTTGATAGCGCCTTGGCCTGATCCACCGCAGTGGCATTCACTTGTGCCGATGTTTGTAAGTTGAGTTGCTGAATGGAACTGCCTTCAGAAGAAGCAAAGTACTTATCTTCGGAGCGGAAGCCAATGTTACAACCAGCAGAAAACACTCGCTTGTCTTTCTTCGCCGCTGCCGCAGCAGTGCGGATGAGTTCCAACTTTTCTTCAATGGAAACCGCGAAAGGGTCCCTTTCAAAGGGCGTCTGCCAACGATCCCGATACGCTTTGACCGGCGCTAATTGCACGGGTCGGGACTTGAGCACAGCATTCGCTTTTGCCACGGCAACGGCTTCCCCTGTGATGCGGGCGATTTCAGCCTTAGTGACGATAGGGGAAGCGGCGAATCCCCAGGATCCATCGGCAATCACTCGCACCCCAAAGCCGAACGAGCCGCCATCGGAAATGTTGGGGACTTCCAGCGTCTTACCTGTTCCCCGTTCGGGGTTTAAGCGCACCGTAACAAACTGGCGTCGATAGCGAATAATGCGGATATCACAGTAAGTAGCCTTCAGCTTTTTAGCCTCAGCAAGGGCCACTGCACCTAGAGTTTCCAGCTCCGGGTTAGGCTTAGTGGAATCAGCCGCAGCGAATAGGCGTGAGGCAAGCGCAGTAGCGCTGCTGGTCTGGATAAACGTCCGACGGGAAAGCATGATGGAGACTCCGATTTGTTTGAGTATCGCACGAAGGCGGGAGTGTGGCGATCAATAGTGATGTCGGCACTGAATCACGGTTACTACATCACCAGCAACTTGATATACCAAGCGGTGCTCCAGGTCAATGCGGCGTGACCAGCAACCCGATAGTCCGAATCGCAAAGGTTCTGGCTGGCCGATCCCGGCAAATGGTTCCCTTTGCACATCTCGAAGCAACTGATTAATGCGTCGTAATGCCGATTTATTGTGTTGATGCCAGTGAAGGTAATCTTCCCAACCTTTCTCCGTGAAGAGAAGTTTCATTCCACGTCAATAAGCTGGCGCTCAGTGGCCTTACCCAGTTCCGCTTCAGCCATCGCTTCGGCAAGCCGTGCCGCGTTTTTGGGACTGCGCAGCAGATAAGAAGTTTCCTCAAGGGATCGATAGTCATCCCAAGAAAGGACAACCACAGGTGAAGCCCCTTGCCGAGTGACCAGGACAGGGTTATGGTCTCTACAAACTTTTTCGGTCACTTCGGCCAAGTGATTACGGACGTAGGTGTAGGAAAGAGTTTCCATAAGTATAAAGATTAGCACCTGTACAGGTTGTTGTCACTGGTACGATTCAAACCTAGAAATGTTCCGTTCATCCGAATTGTTACTTAACAAAGATTGTTGCCTTTTGGGAGGAGTTGTCATTTTCGCCGATCTTCAACACAATCGGCTGCTCCCCTGCACTAACGCCTTCAGGTACGATGGCATTGACTTGCAGAATTCCGATCTTCCCATCCGCAGAACGGGCATAAGTAACCTTCGC
>JANMWO010000052.1:0-10230 GCA_031394025.1 Acidobacteriota bacterium | reverse complement strand
TCTGAGCCTAGGTAAAATCCTTGGGGCAATTCACTCTGGGTTGCGCGATTATAACCAAAGCATTGAAAACAACTTTAAAGAAATCGTCAAGATTTCCAATCCGATGATTTCTGAGGTTTCAACTTTCCTCCACACTCAGATAGCGGAGTTGTCAGGACAATTGGAAGAACTGGGTGACGTGATTTCTAAGTCGATAGAGCGGGTCAATGGAAGAGTCAAATAGTTCCGACCATCTGCATAGCTCGCTTACCGACCTGATGACATCATTGATGGTGATCTTCATCCTTTTGCTGCTGGTGTTCGTTCACCGCACTGCGAGTAAGGATGCAGTTGTTACAGACATCTTGCTTAAGAAGTTGCGACATGACTTGATTCCTCAGGGTTTTAACGAAAAGACCATTCGTCCCGACCCACGTGATCGCAACGCCATTCTGGTAATTGTTCCAGATCGCTTAATGAATTTCGAAAGCGGAAAATCGACGTTGCGTCCTGATGGCGAACTCTTCTTGAAATCCTATATTCCGGAGTTTGCAAAAGTTTTGTGTAGTGACGAATTCCGTGCAAGCATCGAGTCAATTGTTGTCGAGGGCCATACGGACATGCATCCCTATGTTGGTCGTAGCGCCGACGAAAGCCAAAACCTCAATCTGAAATTGAGCCAAGACCGATCTATGGAGGTGGTAAAGAAGACACTTTCCAATCTAACTGGGATGGAACTGGAACGCGGGTGCTTTCTCGAAAAGCTATCCGCCAGCGGACGCGGCGAACAAGAACAGGAAGCGACGCCAGAAGAAAGCAGGCGTGTGATCTTGAAGATTCGTGTTAAGGCAAGTGATCTGGATCGCGTGAAGGTATCCGTTCAATGAACTTTATCGTTGGAGCATTGCAGCAGCTCATTGCTGAGGATAAAGTGGTTCGCCAGAAAGCAGGAGAGCCTTTGATTGAGGGTAGTCACGCGTGTCGATTCTTGGGGAACACTTTGGAAAAGTTCCGGCAGGAAGTGGTCACATTTAAACTGCACCCGCCCAAACTGGATGTACGGAAAATTTGGGCAATGCTAGCAGCTGCTAACTATGACTTGAGTGGACTAAATGCGATGGAAGTCCGAACTCTTTGTTGTGCACCCGAAACCGCGCTTCAGCCAGAATTCATCAATGCATTGGAACGAAGCCCAGATAAATTGAAACAAGATCGAAGTCTATTTGGTCTCGTAATCAATTACTTCGCGGTTTGGCGGCAGATGCCAGACCCGAGTCTGGTGGAAAACCTGCTCTGCAAAGTGTGCTCCAGCTATAGAGGAAGGAATCCAGCACTGAAAAAATGGTCGTCGAGTAAGCTTCTATTTTCAGAACAATCGGCCTCGTTTTTGGCAGGTGAGATTTGCTCGGATCAGAAATCTGTTGCTGAAGTACTGAAAACGTACTTTGTGGATCCCATAACAAAATTAGGCCTCAGCGCTCGTGCTTCGTCTGCATACTTAGCTGCCCAAAACCTCCGGCATGTAGAAATCTATCGCGACGAAGCGTGGAGCCTAGATTACTTGCGGTGGATGATTGAAAAGATTTTTTCCGACACCACGTCTTCAGACGCGTTCTCTGAGGCTATCAGTCTTCTAATTCTTAGCGAGTCGGCAAAGCGATCCGAAACGTTCAGGCGAGCTCTAAGCGTATACATCAGAAACGACAAAAAGCTCGGCGACCCCCGACTTCGGGAATCCGCTCCGAACTGGCGATTCATGAACCCTGAAGCAGCTCAACGATACCTTTCTTGGCTGGCCAGGGACAGTATTCTCTTTTTCTTCAATACAATCCTGCCCGATACCAACGAGAACCGAAGGCGGAAGGATTTTTGGCTTCGGTATCATAACTGCATTAAAGATTTTCAGGTGGCCGTTTCGGAAGAGGATTTCTGGAAAGTAAAGTCTGGGCATAAGGCCTCGGAACTTATATCTTATTCTCAAGTCGATCACCCTACTACCAGTGCTTTCTTAATGCAGTTCGAAGGTTATGGAAAACGCTTTTTAGTTGTCGAGTTTAGCGAAACAGGAAACGCAGCCTACATCTTCAAGTTGGAGGAGTTTCTGTCATTGGGTGTAAATTTGAGGACCCCTCGCTTCGATTTGAAGAAACACCTGAAATACAACAAGGAGCGCCGAATATTCCATAGTGGAAGCTGGGAAGCCAAAGCCGTCTATTCGCTGGCCATGGAATTCGGGATCAGACCATGACATTCACAATCCATCAGTTAGGTAAGTCGGTCGAGATCTGCGCTGAAGCGGAGGGGCTTCTGATCAAGGGGCCTATCGATCTATCGAAGCATGAGCTCTGGCCCAAAGATGCTCTAGCAGCGCCCGGTGGTTGGCGAACTTCGGTTGAAGTGGAGCAATTGATCGAACTTGGCTTTGCGGAACAGCGGAATAATTCCGTTCTCATCGCATATCGGGACTTCGAGACGATAAACAACGAGATGCCGGTAAGTCTGACGACAGCTTGGTCGCCACACAGTCCATTTCTGCTCAAGATTGATCGGAAGAGTGATCTGGGACGTTCTGATTTTCAGTATCGTTATGGATTCCTTCTGGCAAGCCGACAGATTCAGCTTGACCGAATAGGCTATTACGTAAGAAGGCATGCCAGTAGCGAAGTCTTCTTGCTCGATAGTCAGATGTACAACCTAATCGAAGCTATGGACGCTTTCAACGCTCTCCTACCGGAAGCGAAGACTCCACAGGAGAGTTGGTTAACCTTTGCCAAGGTAAAGGGATGCGCAAAGGAAGTTGGTGCCACACTCGATAACACGCTACAAAACAACGATGTGCTTGTCCCGTCGTCTCTTGGCCTGGATATGAGGGAGGACGAAGACGGTGCTTTGAGTTTTCTTCCTAAGTGCGCAGAGCTGGCCGGTGAAGAGTTCCATCAAGTATTTGAACGAAATAACGGGGCAGAGAAACTTTATTCATTGGACAGGCCAGGATTGGGCCGCTTACGAATTGTCCTCACCGACCAACAGCATGAAGTTCTGCGGCGAATGAAGCGAGTTCGGCGAATTAAAGGTGAGTTGAAAGATAGCTTAAAACTTGATCCTGGTCAGGTTTTCGATGGTGTGGCGGAGCATGTGGAACTTCCTTATGGCGACAGAGTCATCGGCATAGGGGCGTTGCAGTTTGCCTCTGTACCACGACCAGATTCATACGAATCCACCATGGCTAAACTGTGGGAAGACGCTGGGGCCAACCTCCCAAATCCAGCCACCAATGCGGCAACCGCAGAGGCAACGTCTGAAAATTCAAACGGGGAAGTCGTGAACCCCGCGCACACGGACAACGGGAGCAATAACGGCGGGCCTACCGAAGTGACTTCGTACGGCCAATCACCCGACTCGACGTTGAATCAAAGCTTACCAATGCCAGATTCAAAATCGAAAAAGTACCTACTCATTGACAGCAACGAAGAGACTGTAAAAAGCGGTTATTTGTCCGAATCAGAAAAGGCCGCTCAGTTTGCTGGCGAGTTCCAATATGAAAGGCCTAAAGCACTTAGACAAGATCGCAATCTTCATCCTCATCAAGAGCAGGGAGTCCGATGGTTGCAAACTTGTGCTCAAATTCCGGGTCGAAAGGGTGTGCTACTCGCCGATGATATGGGCGTTGGAAAAACCATTCAGATCTTGACCTTCCTTGCTTGGTGCATAGAGTCCGGTAAGTTTCCCGACCTTTCCAAACTGCAACCGCCGTTTCGTCCTATATTGATCGTAGCTCCTTTAATTCTTCTTGATACACGAACATGGGAGAAAGAGATGGAGAATTTCTTTGCCGATGATGGCGTGGTATTCTGGCCGGTTCTCGCCCTTCACGGCACTCAATTGGCGAAGCTCCGCCGCACGGATGCCGAAGGTGCCGAGGTAGAGATTGGCAAACCGATTTTGGACCTGAACAAAATTCAGCGGAACAGGGTAGTGATCACGAACTATGAAACCTTAAAGAATTATCAGCATAGCTTTGCCTATTTGAAGGATGGAAAACCTCTGTGGTCCTTCATAGTCTCGGACGAAGCGCAAGAATATAAAATGCCAAATACAAAGCTTTCCCATGCGATGAAAGCGTTGAAGGCTGATTTACAAATCGCTTGCACAGGGACACCCGTAGAAAACCGGCTGCTTGACCTATGGAATTTGTGTGATGTTTTACAACCTGGATTGCTTGCTTCAGCACGTGAGTTTAAGGACAAGTTTGAGCAGAGCATTGACGCCGATGCTCAGGAAAAGAGTCTCCATGAACTAAAGAAAAAGCTGCTGTTTCAACAGCAGCACGCATTTCTTCTTCGGCGCACCAAATCCGAGGTGGCAAACCTTCCTCCTAAGCACATCATTCGATTGGATTGTAGTATGTCCGAACTGGAGATAGCTGCCCACCAAGCACTGCTATCTGAAATGCAGTTAGACAACAGTCGGTCTCGATTTGTCAAAGTCCTTCAGCGATTTGCGCAGCTTTATCAGCATCCTGCACTACGTTCCGACGATGCTGAGGGTCACAGTGTGATTGATCTTATAAGTCAGTCATCGAAGCTTAGAAGTGTCCTTCAAGCACTTCATTTAATTCGGGGAAAACGCGAGAAAGTCATCATCTTCGCCCGGCATAGAGCAATGCAAGGAATACTGGCTAAGGTTCTTCAGGAAGAGTTTCAACTGCCGGTTCGAATTATTAACGGTGACACAAAAATGCATGCCGGACCATTCAAGGCACAAG
The DNA here is from genome assembly GCA_031394025.1 of Acidobacteriota bacterium. GTDB lineage: Bacteria > Acidobacteriota > Terriglobia > Bryobacterales > Bryobacteraceae > JANXSF01. The sequence continues at coordinate 5,486 of JANMWO010000052.1, read as the reverse complement.
GGCTAAAAACGCGCAATGCCATTCTAAATGACTTTAAGATTCGACCCGGATTCAACGTGCTTATACTGTCCCCATTCGTAGCAGGAATCGGACTTACAATCGTAGAAGCTAACCACGTTATCCATTATGGAAGGTGGTGGAATCCAGCGGTTGAGTCCCAAGCTACTGATCGTGCCTATCGAATTGGGCAGCCAAAGGAAGTATCCGTTTATTTGCCGATATTGCGCGACCCTTCTGGACGAGTCTCTCCATCATTTGATGAGCGACTCGACGTCCTGATGGAAAGGAAACATCGTCTGGCAGAAGATTTCTTACAACCTTTGCCGCCAGAGGATGAGATGGGCGGTGAATTATTCAGGAGTATGCACGAAGAGCATCAAATTTGACGTTGAATGCAATCAAAGCGCAGGCTTCCTCAATAGTTATGTCTGCTACTGCAAGGTACTGGGTCGGCTAGAAGCAGTGGGTTTAGTGTGGCTGAATAGCCATGCCTTGCCAGCAATATCCAGCTCTAAGAATCGTTTGAATCTCGCCGTTTAAGCCGGAATCTCGGATTTTTCTTCGTAATCGTTGAATGTGGACGTCCAGGGTACGGGTGCGAACACCTGCACTGTAACCCCAAACTCGTTCCAACAGAAAGTCGCGGCTTAATACTTGCCCGCAATTCTGTTGCAGTAGATTCATCAGTTCCCGCTCTTTGCGGGTCATTCTAACGTCGTATGCGCTCTCGTAAGAGGCGGTAGCAGTGGCCTGCATCGCGTATTTCCCCTTCAGAGAAATGTACGCATCCCGATGACGGGTAGTTTCAAATTTTTCAAGCGGTGCGATTACCCCGCAAATTCCACAATGGGATTGCGGGCATTAAAATTGTTATAGGAATACAGAAACGCTTGTTGCATGCTTCGGCAGGATGGCTCCTGGAACATGATCGTGAATAACGTAACCGCACCGCTTGGTCGCATGCCTGGACTAACTTGTGCAAGCTGACGTGCCGCCTCAGATATACAACTTGGGCACGTCAAGCCAACCACGGCACAGTTTTCCGGTCTTCGGACAAAATCTTCACTTCCGGGCATATTTCCTCCCCCTCAGGAGTAGTTGAGACTGCTCTTTTGGCAGCCTTGGATGTTACTGTTGAAGTGGAGCCAGTTTTGCTGTGCTTCCCTTCATTGATGTTTGTAAAAAGTGCCGAAGTCCTTTTGTACCGTATTTCTAACGGAAAGCCTAAGGGACAAAAGGGTATTTGTCTAGGTAAGAAGCGGGTACTGTCGATACCCACCAACGGGGGTAACATGTTGACGATGCGTTATTGTTTTCTGATTGCACTCACCCTGGTTTTCAGTTTCGGCCAGCAAGTGGAATATCGCGAGGTTGCCCCTCTAAATGCCGCTGGATCCATGCAGGCACCCATCGGCTTTTCAGCCCTTGGCGCGCGTTGGGACGCAACTATATCGCCTTTGGTTCGAGTCCGTGGTTCCATCGATGGAAGTTCCTGGACCCCTTGGACAGAACTGAAGCGAGACCTGGATTCCGGCCTGCCCACATCCTCCCTTGCCTGGCTTGGACAGGGGGTGCGATTTCTGGAATGGGACAATTCCACCAACGGGGTGACTTTCGTCTTTATCGATCCTGGCATCACACCCGTTTTCATGAAAAATCAGCAACCTATACGCAGCATTGAGGCGGGTAAACCCCCAGTTATTTCCCGCACCGATTGGGGATGTCCAGACGGCCAAAACTACCGTGGAACGCCCAATTACACCACCGTAACGCACTTAATTGTGCATCATACGGCGGATGGCCCGGTGGCCGATTACGCCGCCTGGATCCGGGCCATCTGGACGTTCCATGTTTTTTCCAATAAATGGGACGACATCGGCTATAACTATCTGGTTGCTCCGGATGGGCGCATTTTTGAAGGCCGGGCGGGTGGGGATAACGTATTGGGTGCCCATTTCTCGGGCCAGAATGGGTCCACCATGGGCGTGTCTGTGCTCGGGACATATACGAAGGTCCTGCCGACCGCGCCTGCGCTGGACAGCCTGGAACAGATCCTGGCGTGGAAAGCCGATAAGCAGAGCATTGATCCCCTGGGAGTGCGGCTACATCCAGGCACTCGGCTGTATCTGATGAACATCTCCGGCCATCGTGATGCCAACCCCTCGCCCTTCGCCAGCGGCACCACGGAATGCCCCGGCGACCTGTTTTATCCTACCCTGCCCCAACTCCGTCAACGGGTTGCGGCCAGGTTGAATGCAATTCACACGGCTACACTGCTCAGCGAAGATGCGGAAAACCAGGGCGCCAACTGGATTGCCACTGGGCTGTGGCATGTATCCGAAGAAAAGCAAGGGCATGTCTGGTGGTTTGGCAATGAAGCCACTGGGACTTACGATATTCCGGGCAGCGCCAGTTCCGGCACCTTGGAATCACCTGCGTTTGAAGTTTCGAGCGACGCCACCCTGAGCTTCGCCACCTGGTACGAAACCGAAAATCCTGCCGGTGACTGGGATAAAAAAATAGTGGAAGTGAGCGTGAATGGCGGACCTTGGGAAGTTGTGGATCAGCTATTGGGCATTGAACGCCAATGGATCACCCGCAGTTATCCTTTGCCAGGGCGCGGCAGCTTGCGGGTGCGCTTTCGATTTGATTCCGTAGACCCAACGTTGAATTCGTATCGTGGGTGGTTGGTGGACGATATTCGGGTGACGGTTCGTCAATAAACGCTTTCATTGCGTCGGCAGAGGAACAGGATACTATCGAAATTGGTGAATTCGCGCGATCAGGAACGGTATTCCAGGCAGATTCTTTTTGCGCCCATTGCTGAAGCCGGGCAGCAATTGCTGCTGAACGCCAGCGTGGCCATTGTCGGCTGTGGTGCTTTGGGAAGTTTTCAAGCTGCCCTGCTCTGCCGCGCTGGGATTGGGAATCTCACCATCATTGATCGCGATTTTGTAGAACCCAGCAACCTGCAGCGCCAAATGCTGTTTGAAGATGCCGATGCCCGGGCAGCTCTGCCCAAAGCGCAAGCCGCTGCCCAAGCCCTGGCCCGCATCAATCCTGATCTTGGATTCACCACCCACATTGCCGATTTGAATCCATCCAACATTGAAGAATTGTTAGACGGGTCGGACCTTGTGCTGGACGGCACCGACAACTTTGAAACCCGCTATCTCCTCAACGATTACTGCGTTCGGGAAGGGATTCCGTGGATCTACGGGGCTGCCGTGGGCAGCTATGGCATCACCATGCCGGTGATTCCGGGTGAAACGGCCTGCCTGCGATGCATCTATCCAAATCCGCCCAGCGGTGCCCAAGCCACCTGCGAAACGGATGGCGTGTTGGGGGCCATTACTTCCACCATTGGCGCGCTGCAATCGGCGGATGCGATGCGTTGGCTGGTGACTGGTTCCATTGAGGCGCGCATTACCACCGTAGATGTTTGGAAAGGGCAGGTCCGCCAGATTCCGCAGCCGCCTCGCGATCCGCAATGTCCCACCTGCGGGTTGCGAGTGTTTGAATATTTGACTGGAAGTCGCCGCGCTCCGGTAAGCCTTTGCGGACGCAATGCGGTGCAGATTCATGGGCAACTGTCTTCCATTTCGCTCCAAGAATTAGCGCTGCGGCTACAGGGAATCGCTCCGGTGCGGGTCAATGAATTTGCCCTGCGCTTTTTTCCAACGCCTTTTGAAATGACCATTTTCGCCGATGGGAGGGCCATTATTAAGGGCACAACCGACGTCGGCGTGGCACGCAGTTTGTATGCGAAATACATTGGCTCATAATTTATTGAGACGCTTCTTTATGCACCCTATAAAAATTATCGAACCCCGATAGTCTTTACTCTCCTCAGCCGATCCAGCATAATGATTGCAAGCCGCAAGTTTGCGGTCTTTCTGCGCACCGTCGGCGCTCCCAAATCTGCAAATAATTAAGACTCTTAGGCCAGTGGCCTGTTTGCTTTTACCGGCATACAATTGCTTTTACCGGCCTACAAAGGACTCCGCTTGACACGTATGAATCGAAGAAACGCCCTGAAAGCAATAGTGGCATCTCCACTCGCCCGTCTGGCTGCCGGGTTGCCCACCGGTTGGGTTGGAGCGGCTTATGCAAGTGACGCGCCGGAAACGCCGAACGTCCGATTCGGGATGATCGCCCTCACCGATTGCGCATCCATTGTGATGGCCCACGAACTGGGGTTGTTTAAGAAATTCGGCATCAATTCCGTGATCTCCAAAGAAGCTTCCTGGGCGGTGATTCGCGATAAGTTGACGCTGGGCGAAAATCACGCTACCCATATGCTGTTCGGCATGCCTTTTGCATCCTCCATGGGCTTGTTGGGTTCGCCGGTAAAACCGATGGTGATTCCCTGGCTGCTCAATCGCAATGGGCAGGCCATTACACTGTCTAATAATTTGAAATCTGTAAAGATGGCCAAGGATTTGAAGCCGATTGTGGACAAAGCCAAAGCGGCCAACTCCACCATGACCTTTGCCATGACCTTTCCGCCGGGAACCCATGCCATGTGGTTGCGTTACTGGCTGGCTTCCGGTGGCATTCACCCCGATAAAGACATCAGCCTGATCACCATTCCACCACCGCAGATGGTGGCCAATATGAAAATCGGCAAGATGGATGGCTTCTGTGTTGGCGAACCGTGGAACCTGCGGGCCATTTCCGATAACATTGGCTTCACCGTCACTACGACGCAGAAGATGTGGCCGGACCATCCGGAAAAGGTTTGCGCCTTCACCGAAGAGTTTGCCGAAAAGAATCCGAAAACGGTTAAGGCGGCGCTGAAGGCTTTACACTTGGCCAGCCAGCATATCGACGTTATGGCCAACCGGCTATCAGTGGCGGAGACTATTTCCAAGCCAAGCTACATCAACTGCCAGAAGGAGATCATTCTGGACAGGCTGAAAGGCACCTACGATTACGGCAACGGGACCAAGGAACAGGATCCCAACTACATGATCTTTTCCAGCCGCAATTGCAACCATCCCATGAAGACGTATGGCTATTGGTGGCTAAGCCAATTCCGCCGTTGGGGCATGGTGAAAGGTCCGCAGAGTTACAAGCAGATTGTGGATAAAGTAATTCGTCCTGATTACTACCTGGAAGCGATGAAGGAACTGGGCGTGACTAGCACGGCGAAGGACATGCAGCCAGTGAAGTTGTTCGATAGCACTTTTGATCCCAAAGATCCAGAAAAGTACGCTAAGTCCTTTCCGATTCATAACGTCGTGGGTTGATTTGGGTGGTTTAGTTTGGGGTCAGGCGGCGTCGTCATAAGCCATGACAACACGTTTCCCGAGTGCTTCCAATGCAGCCTGAATTGTTTCCTGTCTTGTCTCATGGTTCGGGTCCAACATGCGCCGCACAGCGGTTTCCCGAACTTTGAGACGGCGTGCCAATTCCGACTGGCTAATGCCAAGCTCGCGGATCGCCCAGTATAGGGCGAGTTTTGCCACTATCCAAAGTGGCAC
>JANMWO010000004.1:0-7575 GCA_031394025.1 Acidobacteriota bacterium | reverse complement strand
GTTTCCACACGGAGCGCGTCATCCAGCCAACGTTGCGTCATGTGGAACTGCAGCTTCCCGCCAACCATATGAAGGCCATAGCCGATCTCCTCGGAAACATCTTTGCCCCTGGAAAATATGGCTCCGCTAGAGGCATCCGCCTTCATTGACAAAGAGACAGTGAACTTGTCGAGGTATCCGAAAGCAGCAGTTTGCAATCCCGCGTCATGCTGCCGTTTCCCATCAAAGTGACCTTCCAATCCTGGCAGTGGCAGATGAACTTGCAGGGCTCGGGAAGGTGCCCAGGTGATTGGCGGATGTGCCGTTGCCGCCCAAGTTCTTTCCGCCTCTTTGATCGCTGGTGCAGCAAGTAGAAGTTTCTGTTCGGCAGGCAGCAGCCGTGCTTCCCAGGATGCCAGTTGACGTTCCTGCTCTGGCGTTGGAGCGGGAATGTATGGGGGGGTGTTGCCGTACTTTATATAGCGGCCCCACTCGCCAATATTATTGAAGAACGCGTAAAGTTGGTAATACTCTTTTTGGGTCAGCGGATCGTACTTATGATCATGGCAGCGGGCACATCCAAAAGTCAGCCCCAGAAACACAGTGGATGCCGTATCAATGCGATCTACCACGTACTCAACGGCGTACTCTTCTGGAATAATGCCGCCTTCGGAGTTGCCCCGATGATTGCGATTAAATCCCGTGGCGATCACCTGACTGCGCCGGGCATTGGGGATCAGGTCGCCAGCCAATTGTTCCGTTAAGAAATCGTTGTAAGGCTTGTTGGTATTGAAAGCTTCAATCACCCAATCGCGCCAACGCCACATGTTGCGCTCGCCATCGCTCTGGTAGCCGTTGGTATCGGCATAGCGTGCGGCGTCAAGCCACCGAATGGCCATGCGTTCCCCGTATCTAGGGGAACTTAATAGACGGTCCACCAGCTTGGCATAAGCCTTTGGATCTTTATCGGCCAGGAAGGTGTCCACTTCCGCAGGAGTGGGTGGAAGCCCGGTCAGATCGAAACTAACGCGACGAATGAGACTTGCGGCATCGGCCCTAGGGCTGGGTTTGAGGCCTTCTTTTTGAAGACGGGCCACAACGAATTGATCGATTGAATCCCTGGGGCTGCTCGCCTTAGGAGGCACCAGCGACCAGTGTTTTTCCCAGCGCGTCCCTTCAGCAACCCATTGTTCCAGAGTTTTTCGTTCGGTTTCGCTCAGAGTCTTAGTTGCGTAAACCGGAGGCATGCGCAAAGCCGGATTGGTGGCCCGAATGCGATCCACAATGATTTTCTTATCCAGATAACTGGCACCAGCTTCTGTATCCAGGCGCAGTTTCGATTTGCGGTTAGCCTGGTCTGGACCATGGCAGGTGAAGCACTTATCGGAAAGGATGGGCCGAACGTCGCGGTTGAACTCAATGGCGGAAGTTGCGCTGAAGGCAACTGACATCCACGCAACTAGTAAGAAAGCCCTCATATTTCACCCATAGGCATTGTATAAGATATGGAGATGAAGGTACATTTCGTTTTCTTCTGTCTGTTCGCCGCCAGTCTCAGCTTTGGGCAGCCGCCAACTCCCATTGGGGCTCCAGAACCCTTCGCCGTGTTGCGACAATTTCTAAATTTGACCAACGATCAATACACGAAATTGGCCCAGATTCAAACCGACTTTGGCCGCTTGGTGGAGTCCAAGCGCGATCGGGTGGGACAGGTTAATTTTGAGATCAATCAGGAGACAGCGAAATCATCACTGGATGCAAGCGCCCTGGGCGTTCGGTACCTGGAGTTGGAAGTGATTTGCCGCGAAGTGGTTGGCGCGTCTGCATTGCTGAGTAAAAGCAGCTTGGCAATACTGACCGATGTTCAAAAGGTGAAACTGAAGCAGTTGGAAGATGCCATGAATCTTGGCCGGGCCATTGCTGAGGCTCAAAGCTTCAATTTGCTATCCAATTCTGGAAGCACCGTCATTGTGGGTACAGGTGGTTTCGCCTCCTTCCTCTTAGGGCCCGCATACCTTGGTTTGCCCGGTTGCCGCTTCACAGGCTCTGTTGGAGGTACTCCATTGATTCCGTAAGGCACAGAGCGCTTTTCGGAATTTCGGCGTAAGATGGGGCATGACCGCACATGGCATTGCTCGAAACATTTTTATGGCTTTAATGACCATGGGTAGTTGCTTTGCGCAGCCCACTGAGTCCCCTTTTACAGTGATCAAAGAGTTTCTTGGACTGACCACCGATCAGGAACAAAAACTACTGAAAATGCAGTTCGATCATATTGACTTCCTAAATGGGAAGGGACAACGCGTGATTCAGGTGAATCAGGAAATCAATGACGAAACCGTAAAACCGACGATAGATTCCAATGCGCTGGGAGTTCGGTATTTAGAACTTGAAGTGATCTGTCGTGAGGCCAGGACTGCTGCCGCCACCTTGGCTAAAAATAGTCTGACAGAGCTGACCGATTCTCAAAAGACGAAGTTAAAGCAACTGGAAGCCGCTATGAGCCTATATGCTGCAATTTCGGAAGGTCAGTCGTTGAGTCTATTGCCTGGTGGGAGTTTTTATGGCGGTGCTGCTCTAATACGAAATGTTCTGACATCCCCAAATCCAGGTGTTTATTCTTACTATGCCAATCCATCCCCAGGCTGCCGATATCCGTACTAGCGCTTATCCGTGGCCCAGCTTCATCAGCCACGCTAAACCGAATATGGTGCCCATAAAACAGCCGAAGCAATACAGGCCGTAATACAGCCGTTCCTTATCCGTCTTCTTGGTGACAATCCCCAGCACTACAGAGATCACCAGGGCAAACAGGATCGTCGCCTCAAAGTGTGTGAGAGAAAGTTTCATTTAGCTTTTCTTCTTCGTGGCAATTTCAAAAGCATCCACCATGGCCAGAACGTTCATCAACCCAGCACCAACCAGAAACTTGGTTCCATAATCGTGCACATGCCCGGCGACATCTGGTTGTGTATAACCCATCCAGACGGCCAGGAAATAAAAGATGCCGGAACACATGTCCGCAAAGTAACCGCCCCAATAAATAAGGGTGGTCAGCAGGTCGCCTGATTGCGGTTCAAAAAAAGCCCCACGCATCAGCAAACCAAGCAGAAACGTCAGTAGAACACTTCCCATCAGAATGGCACCTCGGCCATATTGCTTTAATAAAAAGTGACCACCACCAGGGATGATCCAGGAAAGTGCCACGGCTGGCAGCCACGCCGATATCGGCACGGAAGGTTCAGGAATTGTTTGCGATTCTGCCATAAGTTTCCCTTCATTGTATCGCAAGTAGGACGGGTGTCCTTCCAAAAACGTAGTGGTAATGCCTTTCTTACCCGTGACCACTAGGGATCGGATTTTGAGGGTTTCATGACCTTCTCTTGCTATGGGGCACTCTTGCACGACGACTAATCGGCATTACCGTTGCGAGAGGGACCGCTCCCTCGCGGTCACGGCTCGGTATCGGATATTCGTTCAGGTCGACCGGATGCGGATTCTTTGATATTCCACCCAACGTGGGCCGTCGTGAGCCTGCAATAGAATCATCCCGGCATCTGTTCTTTCCAAAGTATCGTAATCCACAACTGTCTCTCCGTTGATCCGAATCAGGCAATGCCGATCCTGCACATGCACTTGAAACAGATACCATTCTTCAGGCTGAATGCGTGGATATTTGGCGCGCCGCAAACCGTACAAAGAACCAGTAGGATAAACGGCACCTTCCACGTCATGCAGTTGGATTTCGTAATGTGGTTCACTGCCAGAACCTTCCGCCCGAAAGAAGACCCCACCGTTGGAATGCTTGCTGGCGCGAATGTACATTTCCAAATCGAAATCCTTGAAGCGCTCTTTGGTTCCCAAATGGCCCAACCCGTCGCCCCGCAGCACTTCGCCAAAAGTCTGAAAGCGTGGCTTACCTTCCACCACCTTCCATAAATCCAAATCAGAGGGCGCACCATAAAGAGTCTGCCACTTCACTTTTGAAGGGAGTGTTTTCAACTGCAGATTACGAAACCGGATGGGGTAGGAAAGTGATTGCAAGCCCAGGTATCCACCACGCAGACGATGCCGAAGTTCTGGGTTGGATTCCACATTCAGGTCTTGCACTAGTTCCCCGTTTGACCAGACTTTCAGCGTCGGCCAATCCATCACAATACGCATTGAATTCCAATCCCCTTTGCTTTTCACGTTCACCAGTTTAGGGGCCACCAATGGAAAAATGGAACCCATAGATTCCGGCTTGGGCGCTTCCTGTTTGTGAAACAGTTTGATGGCAAAGCCTGATTCCTGGGGCGGCCCGTAGAGTGGAGCGTTAATGTAAATGGCGGAATCAATCCAGCCCTTGATGTAGAATTCACAACTGAAGTCGAAGTTTTCCAATTCTTCGTTGTATCGAAGCCAGGTGGGGAAGTTGCCTGCATCGCTGACGCAAATGGCACCGTCAGAAACGTAGAAAGCCGATTGGGGCCCTTGTTGGACGCTCCAGCCGCGCAATGAAGTGCCATCAAAGATAGCGTGACTTGTCGGTTGAGCCATGGTTGCTACCGGAACAAGGAAGGTTGCCAGAAATTCACGTCGTCGCATTTCTTTCCATCATAGCGTTGCACCGCGTTATGATAATGGGCCTATGGATCGTCGAAACTTTCTCCGTCACATTGCCGGTGCCGTTGGCGCTGCGCCTTTCACTTTAGCGGCCAAAGATCCCCGGCCCAACATTGTTTTGATGATGGCCGATGACATGGGTTTTTCCGATATCGGATGTTACGGATCGGAAATTGCCACGCCGAATCTGGATCAACTGGGTCGCAATGGATTGCGTTTCACTCAGTTTTACAACATGGCCCGTTGCTGCCCAACCCGCGCGTCTCTGCTTACGGGATTGTATCCGCACCAAGCAGGCGTGGGGCATATGGTGGTTGATCATGGATACCCGTCGTATCAAGGATTTCTCAATGACCGATGCGTAACCATCGCCGAGGTCTTAAAGCCCGCCGGATATCATACGGCGATGGCTGGCAAGTGGCATGTAGGGGAAGACCGTCCGCATTGGCCAACGGACCGCGGCTTTGAGAAATATTTTGGATTGATCAACGGTGCCAGCAGCTATTTTCAGTTGGACGAAGGCAGAACCATGGCCATGGATGACCAACCGTTTACGCCTCCCGCCAAAGGCTTCTACATGACCGATGCGTTTACCGACAAGGCCGTAGAATTTGTGGACACATTCGGGAGACAAGACCAGCCGTTCTTTCTCTACTTGGCCTTTACGTCCCCACATTGGCCACTACACGCAAGGCCTGAGGACATTGCCAAATATCGGGGAAAGTACAAAGAAGGCTGGGATAAACTTCGGGAACGTCGGCTACGGAACATGCAGGAAATGGGTCTGGTGAAAAAGAGTTGGGGAATTTCGCCGCGCGATGAAAAAGCTCCAAGTTGGGAGGATGAGAAGGACAAAGATCAGCGCGACCTGGCCATGTCTGTCTATGCCGCGCAGATTGACCGTATGGATCAAAACATTGGGCGCGTTGTAGGCAAACTGAAAGAACTGGGGATCATGGACAATACCTTGATCCTATTTTTGGCTGATAACGGTGGCTGCGCGGAAGAAGTGCATCGGGGCAAGGAAGGCGCGGAAACGGGCACCGCAGCTTCTTACGATAGTTATGGCCTGCCTTGGGCCAATGCATCCAATACGCCGTTTCGGACATTCAAACATTGGGTGCATGAAGGAGGGATCTCCACACCACTCATTGCCCATTGGCCAAAGGGAATTGCATCCAAGGGCAAGCTCAATCACGATCCAGGACATTTGGTGGATGTGATGGCCACCTGCGTCGAGGTAAGTAAGGCGAACTATCCGTCAACATTTGGCGGTAAACCAATTCAGGCGATGGATGGCGAAAGTCTTGTCCCGATATTTAAGACTGGCAAGCGCCCGGAACGCAAACCCATTTTCTGGGAGCACGAAGGCAATCGCGCAGTGCGTCATGGCAAGTGGAAGATTGTTTCCAAATTCCGCGCGGGATGGGAGCTGTACGATATTGAAGCGGATCGCAACGAACTAACTAATTTGGCGGCGAAGCAGATGGATCGGGTGAAAAAGATGGCCGACCTTTACGATGCGTGGGCCACCAGAGCGGGCGTGGTTTCTTATGAAAAGCTGATTCCAGCCGTTAAGAAAAAGGGGAGCGCATGAATCGTCGAAGTATGATGGGGGCCATTGCTTACAAGGTAGCGGGGATGCCCATGCAGTTGAAAGCGGCCGCTGCCTATGACCGCATTCGTTTGGGATTCATTGGGTCAGGACTTCGTGGGTCGCAATTATTGGCCGATTTTATTAAAGCCCCCGGCGTGACCCCCGTAATGGTTGCCGATGTCTATAGCGGATGTTTACAGCGGGCCAAGGAACAGACCGATGGTGAGATTGAAATCACCAAAGACTATCGGGCTGTGTTGGATCGCAAAGATATTGATGCTGTGGTGATTGCCACCCCCGACCACTGGCATAAAAAGATGACGTTGGACGCGTTGGCAGCAGGCAAGCATGTCTACATTGAAAAGCCGCTGACCTGGTCTATTGAAGAGGGTCCGGAGATCATAGCGGCGGCAGCGGCTTCTAAAAAGTTGTTGCAAGTGGGCAGTGGGGCAAAGACTGCGGCAGTTACCGCCAAGGCCAAAGAACTGGTCCAGAGTGGGGTGTTGGGGAAGATCATGCAAGTGAAGATGGTCAACAATCGCAACAATCCAGAGGGTGCTTGGATCTACCCTATCCCGCCCGATGCTTCCGAAACGACCATTGATTGGGCCAGATTCCTTGGTGACCGACCAAAGAAATCCTTCGATCCGAAAGTGTTCTTCCGCTGGCGTTGTTGGTGGGAATATTCGGGCGGCGTGGCAACCGATCTGTTCGTCCATATGACTTCGCAATTGCACGAGGTGATGTCGGTTGAAGCCCCCAGTTCCGTGGTCAGCCAAGGCGGCTTATTCCGATGGAAAGATGGCCGGACTGTTCCTGATTACATGTCTTCCATCTATGAATATCCTGGATTCCTGGCTGAACTTTCCGTGAACCAGTGCAATGGATACGTGCCGCGCACAATGTATGTTTTGGGAACCGAAGGGACATTGGAATTGAGTGCAGGTAAAGTGGTGCACCACTTTGAAGCCAAGTCAGAAAACGTGCAGCGATACGGCAGTGTGTCTTGGCCAAAGGCACCAAGAACGAAATACCTGGCCACGCGCAAGCCAACCGCTGCCCACGAAAAACCCCGTGAAGTGAAGATTGAACAGGGCCCTTCGCACACCGATTTGTTTCTGGTGTCACTACGCGAAAGCAAAGCTAGTGTCGAGGATGCCAGGGAAGGGCATCTGGCTGCAGGTGCGGCGCATTTGGCGAATATGGCTTATAAAAGCGGGCGTCGGATGACTTGGGATGTGAAGACCAATGTGGTGCTGTGAGTGAGACAGGCATCCCTGCCAGGCGGAATGCCTAATGCCGCTCCAACCGTTGTTGGGATAACCTTTGGTGAAAAAACCGCGCCCTCGTGGTCACGGTTCGGTAGAATCAGTTCGTTACCGAGCCGTGACCGC
>JANMWO010000651.1:0-5591 GCA_031394025.1 Acidobacteriota bacterium | reverse complement strand
ACCGATTCCGGCGGCGTTCAGGAAGAAGGGCCTTCCTTGGGTAAGCCCATTCTGGTGCTGCGCGAAAAGACTGAGCGGCCGGAAGCCGTCGAAGCAGGAACGGTGCAGTTGGTAGGTACCAATCCCGACCGCATCGTCGCCGCAGCTGAGCATCTGCTCAACCATCCTGAAACCCGCGAAGCCATGGCCCGCATCCACAACCCTTATGGCGACGGCCACGCCAGCGCCCGCATCTGCACCGCAATCAACCAATATTTCGCCAGCCGCTAAACTTCCAGTCACAAGCATAGGGCTGTGTTGTGGTCACTGTTGCAATTCCTTCATAATCTGTTAACTTTTCAAGACATAAATTTCAAACCGCCGAGGGGAACTGCGCTCTAAACCGCCCTTTCACCGTTGGATTTCGATTTCACTGCCTATACTTCCTGCTGTGAGAAACATTCCTTCAATCTTGAGAAATCGACGCTCGGGTGAACTGGGTGAACCAAACTGGATTGACCAGTTGCACGCAAAAGTGGTTGGCCAAACCGAAGGCCTAGCCTCAGTGGTCCCTTACGTGCAAATGTATCAGGCCGGGCTTGCTCCAGAGGGTCGTCCAGTGGGCGTATTTCTCCTGCTTGGCCCCACAGGCACTGGCAAGACTCGAACGGTGGAAGCACTGGCCGAAGTGCTGCATGGCAGTGTCAAACATGTGCTGCGCATTGATTGCGGGGAGTTCCAAATGGAACATGAAGTGGCCAAGCTCATCGGCGCACCTCCCGGCTACCTGGGTCATCGAGAAACGCAGCCCATGCTGACCCAAATGAAATTGAACGCCGTCACCAGTGAAAAGCTGAACTTATCTATCGTGCTGTTTGACGAAATCGAAAAAGCGGCCGGATCGATGACCCGTCTGCTGCTGGGCGTGCTCGATAAAGCAACGCTACGGCTGGGCGACAACACTTCTGTAAACTTCGACCGCAGCCTGATCTTCATGACCTCAAACCTGGGAGCAAGGGAAATGGCTCGGGCTATGACTCCTGATTTCGGTTTTGAAGCCATGGTCACGGACAACATCGCCACCACTGGCGGTTCGGGAGCCAACAAACTGGAAGCGGTCTGCCTGGCCGCAGTGAAGCGTAAGTTTTCACCAGAATTCATCAATCGGGTAGACGTGATGGCGACATATCATCCACTGGGTCGAACTTCCATGGAGCAGATTTTGGACCAGCAATTGACCATATTGCAAGACCACATAGATCGCCGATTAGCAGAACGAAGTTTCAAGATTTCCGTGCCGAAATCAGCCCGTGAATTTCTGCTGAATAAAGGAACCAGCAAGGAATATGGAGCACGCGAATTGAAACGTGTAATTCATCGTTTTGTGATGCAGCCGTTGGCGGCAATGGTGAGCGATGGGCAGATTGAGGCTGATGCAGAGGTGGTGCTGGAAGTCGACGCTGGGAGGGAGAGGCTGATTTTGAGGCCAACGCAGCGGGCGGCTTGATTTGGCGAAGCATTTTAAAACCCAATTTCTCGGCAGATGGGTTGCAGCATTTCGTTCGGCATTTGTCTGAGTGGATCGGAGGAAAGTCAATGTGGGCTAAGAATCGCCGCGCTGCAAGTGTGTATAGACTTCGGTCACTTCACTTTCAGCGGATTCACCCACCTCACGCCGGAAAAGCGCGCAAAATCCACATCACAAGAGCAAACTGTAGCGCCATATTCCACAGCTAACGCCGCCAAATGTGCGTCCGTGGTTAAATTGCCTGCTGTGCCGACTTGATTCAAAAGAGCGAGGAGTGAATCCAAGTGGCTTGGACCAGGCTCAACTATGCGTGCACGCGGTTGCGCCAGCCACTTTCGGACGTAAGCCTGGGCCACATCCAAAGGCATGGCGGGTTCAACAACACCCCTTTTGGTAGAAATCCGCAGGAAACCGAGAAGTACCATCCAACTAAATCCAACAGTTTCCTGGCCATTCTGAACCTCATCCCACCATATGCGTGCGGCTTGGTGTTGCGGAAACTGATTGAAATGAGCATACAACAGCAAGTTCACGTCGGGAAGAATCAACGTCCCAACCTCAGTTTTCGAATAATTTCCTCATCCTCGAGTTCATCGGCCAAGTGATTCATGCTGGTAGGGTCTATGCCGGGAACCAATCCCCCATTCCAAGGAATGGTTTTGTACGGCTCTGCGGGCGGTAGCTGACTTCGAAGAGATTGCCGCAACGTATTGTTTAAAACCTCGGTGAACGAACAACGCAAGGAGTGGGACATTTCGCGAAGTCGTTCGGCCAGATCGTCTTCTAAATTGACTGTCGTCCGCATGTACATCATCATGATGCTATTTTTCACTGATGTCAAGATGCCTGGGGGAGTTGAATAATAGACTTATTGCTGAGTTGGAGCGAAAATCGTATGTTCAAAATTAGGGATTTAAGGTCTTTGTCCCCATCGACCCCATCGGCCAGGACCACATAGATCGCCGATCAGCAGAACGAAGTTTCACCATTTCCGCACCAAAATCAGCCCGTGAATTTCTGCTGAATAAAGGAACCAGTAAGGAATATGGAGCACGCGAATTGAAACGCGTAATTCATCGTTTTGTAATGCAACCTTGGCGGCAATGGTGAGTGACGGGCAGATTGAGGCTGATGCAGAGGTGGTGCTGGACGTTGATGCCATCCGGCAAGGCCTGATCCTGCGGCCATTGCCTAAGGCGGCTTGACTTTTTATCCTAAAATACAATTATTTGTGAAGAACAAATGATTATTTTGAAAATAAGTTCAAAATAATCATTGACACCCCCCCCGTTCGAAGTATTCTAACGCTTACTCGCAAAGTACTAGAACTCACTTTCTTACAGACCTTGTAGGGATTTTGTAGTAATCGCGCTAACAGGAGACTGGGATTCCATGGTCCACAAAAGTATTTTACCCGCTGCATTCATTCTGATGGTTACTGGATTTTCTGGCGGTTTTGGCTACGGCCAATCTGCAAGTGCCCCCGGACGCGTCTCCGGCAAAGTCAATGACGACCAAGGCGGCGTTGCTGGTAATGCCACGGTGACCTTGCGCTCCACCGGCGCAACCAAGTCTGAAACATTCAGCACCACCACAGGCAAGGATGGAACTTACTTATTTACCAACATTCCTGCTGGCACTTATACGGTTTGCGTCCAAGCCGATTCGCTGGCCAGCCACTTGAATCCCTGCATCTGGTCGTCAGATAAGCCCACCATTGTGACCGTGGCTCCAGCCACCCTTTCCGTTGTGGCCAATCCTACTGTTGAAAAAGGTGTTTTACTCCGCGTGCGCATTAACGACCCAAACAAGGCATTGGTGCGCAAAACACCAACATCGCCAATACTCATTGTTGGCGTCTGGAACGCTCAACACGTCTTCTACCCTCTAAGTCAAGTTTCGTCCGATGCTGGGGGCGCTTCTTACCAGGCCAACGTTCCCTATTCTACCGATTTGAAAGTTTCCCTCCACGGACCAGCCATCCAAATGCAAGTAGATAAAACCACCAGTTTTTCTGGTTCAAGCACTGCCCTACCCGTAAAGATTGACCGTGGCGCGTCGGCCAAAGACATCATCATCGACGTGCTTGGCCCAGCAAAATAGGCGAACCATGAAACGACTTCAATCAGCCATAGTAACCTTGGCCGTACTCGGCGTGTTTACACAACAAGCCATCCAGGCCAGCGCACCCACGAACGTTTCCGTAACCACATCGGTAGCAAGTGGGCCCGACGCCGTTTTCACACTCACTTCGCAGTCCGACCTCGGTGCCAGTCAACTTGCCTGGATGCAAGGCATCATCAACCAATCTCTTGACGGTCGTGACGCTTGCTACGTATTCTACACAGTGGGCGACAACCGATTGTACCTGTCCAAGGATGCAACCCAAGGCGATTGGGCTGGTTCGGGAACGTTAGGCTCCTCCACGCTCCTTTCCAATTCGCAGTGCCGAATCGACCTATCCACCGCCTCAGTTACCACAACCGCCACTACCGTTGCCATTCACATACCCATCCACTTCAATTTCCTATTTAACGGAACTCAAGCCACTTGGATGCTAACGGGCGACACGAATGGAGCAATCGACGTCGCCGTATGGCAAAACATGGGCGCGTATACGGCATATACAGCTACGGCACCCCCAATCAATTTCTCCGTCAGTCCAAACGTAGGCACCGGATACACCCAAAGTTTCAGTTACAGCATAACCAGCCCTCTCGGCCCCAAAAACATCAAGAGTGGCGTGATCCTTATCCATTCGGCGTTGGATGGAAACGCAGGATGCTATCTTAGCTGGTACCGATCATCCCGCCAGTTCACCTTAAACCCGCAACCCCAAGCAGGATTCACTGGGGCGCAAGGGTTCGCTGGTCCGGGGCAGCCGGTAATCCAAAGCACCTACTGCGCATTGGACCTTACCAACACTTCCATTGACGATAGTGGTACCAAGTTGATAGTCAAAGTCGCGCTCACATTCAAACCATCAATGAATGGAACAAAGGTGCAGTACCTGATTTCGTATGACAGGGCTGGGCAAGTGGCTGGTTGGAATCCAATGGGAAACTGGCTTGTCGGTCCTGCACCGCCACTGGGTCCGCTTCAGAATGTTTCTGCCACGTCCAACGCATCATCGGGTCCCAGGGCGAAGTTTACCCTCACCGCCACCGGCCCAACCGGAGCTAGCAGCCTAGCTTGGATTCAAGGTATCTTCAATCAAAATGCAGATGGTCGCGATGCCTGTTATTTTTTCTACAGTTTTGCCGATTCGTACGTCTATCTATCGAAGGACGCCGCGTCAGGTGATTGGATCGATAGCGGCAGGCTTGGTGATTCCAAAGTGCTTGGCAATACGCAATGTCGGCTTAACCTTGCCACTTCAACTGTGGCAATTGTTGGCACCAATGTAGCGCTTGGCCTGGATATACAATTCAATCCCATCTTTGCTGGTGCTCAACCTCTCTGGATGCTCTCCGGCGATACCAACGGTAATATTGATGCAGCAGCTTGGCAGCAAATGACTACCTATACCGCCTATCCTGCACCCACACCCCCCGTGTTGGTTTCGGGCACGCCGACAACTGGCAGCGGATTGAATCAGATATTCGAGTATCAGGCTTCAAGCCCACTCGGAGTGTCAGAGTTGAAGTGGGGCTTGGTTTTGATCAATAGCGCAGTAGACGGAAATAGTGGCTGCTACCTACAGTGGTACCGTTCGTCTCGGACGCTTATGTTAATTGCGCAGCCAGGAGGGTTTAGTGGGGCCAGTGGCACACCCGGCCCCGGACAACCAATCATTGAAAGCAATTATTGCAAGCTGGATCTCTCCCAGTCTGCGATTGACGATAGTGGAGTCAATTTCACAGTCAGGCTGGCTTTGATGTTCAAGGCAAGCATGGTTGGCACGAAAAACAATTACCAATACGCTGTAGATCGATCCGGGCAGGTGACAGGGTTTACTTCCATGGGAACATGGACTCCAACATCCGTAAGTACACTCAGCCTTTCACCCACCAACGGTCCGGTGGGGACTCAAGTGACTATTTCCGGAGCCAATTTCGGTTCCCAGCAGGGAACAAGCACTGTG
>JANMWO010000604.1:0-6330 GCA_031394025.1 Acidobacteriota bacterium | reverse complement strand
CCGATCTGTCGGTTCGCCACCAGATTCCCACTGGTCGTGAAAGCATGAAGCTGTCTTTGGAAGCTAATGTCACCAATCTATTCAATCAACATGCTGCCGTTGCCTTGTATCAATTCGCCATCCCTACCAACCTGATCAACCCTTCGCGCCCTTCGCGCTTCTCGGGTGATCCTCAGGTGGATTGGGGTAAGGTGATGAATGGGTACAATTATGTGGATGCTTTGAATGGAGCGGGAGCGTTTGCTGGTGTTCAGTCCAAACTGACTCTGGCTTCACGCTACGGACTGCCCCAGGTGTATCAGGGCGCTCGTGTCGTGAGACTTGCTCTCCGTTTCACCTTCTAAGCTAAATCAACAATCAACCCAAAAGGGGCCGGGTAACCGGTCCCTTTTGTATTTTGCACCAAACCCCTCAAAACCCTAACCCGTAGTACTACCCGCCACCAAAGGTCATGGGGTGGTCGTCCTCTTGCACCAACCAGCCTCAAACCATAAACTGATCTCATCCCAACCGTAGGAGTCAGTCCCATGAAAGTACGCATCGTCAGTGAATCCCGAACCGAATTAGCCTGCTGGGCAGTTGTCAAGACCTTCGTCCTTGTGGCTGTCCTTTCCTTGGTCATCGACCCAGTCACCCGAAGTTGGTCAAAAAGCACAGAATCGGTGCTAAAAACTACACTTCCAGCGCAAATTAAGGCACAAAAGGGATCGACGGTTAGCCTCGGGTTTTCAGCCGATGTGGTTAAGGTCTATGTCACTCCCGGAACCAAGGTGACTGCCGGACAACTGCTCGCCGAACTGGAAAGTCGTGAGATCACCGAAGCGGTTGCAATGGCCAAACTCCGGGTTGCCGTCGCCGAACAGGGGGCTTCCGATAAAGCCAGTGGCACGCAGCGCATCGTGGCCAAGGAACAGTTGGATGCGGCGGTTAAGAACGTAGAATCGGCCCATGCAAGATTTAACAGCTACTCCATGGAAGCAGCCGAACAGGGTCTGGCCCAGGCTCGCAAGGATGCGGCGCGCATCGGCAAGCTGGTTCAACAACAACTGGCCACCAACCAAGAGCTTGAAAACGCCACCAAACAGGAATCCTTGGAGCAGCGTAATCTATTGGCAACAAAAGAAAATTGGCTGCGCCTAAAGCAAGATGCCGATGCTGCCGATGGCCAATTACGTATGGTCAAACTGCAATCCGAGAATCGACCAGCCAACGATGACAAGTCGGCGGCAAAGTTGAATTATCAGGAAGCGCAAATCGCACTGCGGCAGGCGCTTGATCGTGAAGCCAGTCTCCGTGTGGTTGCTCCGCAAAACGGAATTGTGTTGCAAGTGAACGTACAACAAGGCGCAACAGCCGTCGCTTGGATGCCGCTGTTTCAAGTGGCCGATCTGGAACGGCTGGAAGTGAATGTCCCGGTAAGCAGTCGCATGGCTCAGTCCATCAAGCCCGGTATGGTCGTAAATGTGATTTTCCCTTCAGAACCGCCAGTCAAGATCGGGGCTAAAGTGAGTGAAGTAGCCTTTGTGGCCGACCAAAATTCGCAATCGCACGTTGTTAAAATCGTAGTGCGGAACCCAACTGGCGATACGGCGATGGCGGGCCTGGAAGGTACCGTCGAATTCCCCCATGGAGGAACGGATTGAGCGCTGGTTCGATATTATTGACCTCAGAGGGCACTTATCCACATTACGGTGGCGGAGTGAGTGTCTGGTGCGATCAGTTAGTCCGCTATTTGCCAGAAGTCCCGTTTCATGTTCTGTCGGTAACTCACGCCCCTCGGCTTGAGCCCATGTTTGAGCTTCCGCCCAACGTCCGTTCCCTAAAGCAATTCGCCCTATGGGGCACCGAAGAGCCAGGCGATCAACCGGAAATTTACGCCCAGGTGTATCAACGTAAATTACGAGTCACCCCCGATTCTCTAAAACACCATTTTCTGCCAGCTTTTCGGACCATCGTCCAAGGGGCGCTTCTAGGCGACCGCTGTTCTCCCGATCAGCTTGCCCAAGCCCTGCTCAGTCTGCGACGATACTGCGCTGATCATGATTACAAGCAGGCCATGAGTTCCCCGCAAGCCTGGGCCGTGTTCCTCAGTGAATGTTCGCGGCAGCCCGCCGGTTTTGATCCGTTCACGCTGGAAGAAGCCACCAAATGCTTGCGCTGGTTGCTGCGCTACGTCTCCATTGTCACCGCGCAATATCCACAAACGGACATTGTCCATGCGTCCATTGCCGGTTTAGCCGCCGTTCCCGGAACCCTTTCCAAGTTGGAGTACGGGTCCAAGTTTCTGATCACCGAACACGGTATCTATCTGCGGGAATTGTACGTCGCCCTTGGCAAAATGAACGAAACCGCCAATTGCCTGCGCTTTCTTTTGAACTGGAATCGGGCCATTGTGAGGATGAACTACTTCTATGCCGACGCTGTAACCAGCCTCGGGGAATTCAACAAAAAGTGGCAGTTGCGTTTCGGCGCGCCACAGGAAAAGATTCTCATTGTCCCCAACGGCGTGGATAACGGCAGGTTTTATCCCGATCCGCAGCAACTTCCTCAGCGGTTAACGGTAGTTACCTTAGCTCGTATCTATGGATTGAAAGGGATCGATACACTGTTAAACGCTGCAGCCATCGTGCGCAAGCAAGTTCCCAACGTCTGCTTTCGCATTCTGGGTGAAGTGGCCGATGCTGATTATTTCGAACGATGCCAAGCGATTATCCGCCAGAACAAACTGGAACCCGTCGTGGAGTTTGGCATCACCAAAACACCGCAGGATGCGTATCGCAAGGCCCACGTTTTCTGCTTGCCCAGCATTTCTGAAGGCCTGCCCTATTCCATTTTGGAAGCCATGTTTTCAGGGTGTCCGGTGGTGGCTTCCGACGTCGGCGTTGTGTCCGATACCCTGGCCGGTAGCGGCTTGCTGGTGCGGCCCAACGATCCCGAAGGATTAGCGTCGCAACTGCTTTTGTTGCTGGATGGGCCGGATGCGCCCGAGCGGCGGGCACGGCTTGCCCGGTTAGGCCTGCAACGGGCTCAGGCGCACTATCGCGCCGAAAGCACAACACAATTGTTCAATGAAATCTATAAGGAACTGATTGTATGCCAGCCAGCTTACCAGCCTGCCTAAACCAAACTGAGGACAGGAAACCAAGGCACGACGCCTACGATCTGGCTATCCACATGGAGTTGGAAGGGGTCACCGATCAGGTGGCTCAAAGTGTTTACGGCTATGCAGGCACGTTGGAAATGGCCCAAGCCTATTTTCAGCCAATCGAAATGCCACGTCCCCAAGTGGTCCCGCCCGGCCTTGGTCAAACACTTTTAGAATATTTCAAGGGGCTGGCCTTTGCCCTGCCTGTGCTGATTTCAGCCGTGGTCATGATCCGATTCTCCCTCTCGCTGTGGGGCGGACCCATCTCGATTGAAGATGCCGCAGCAGTGGCCATCGGCACGCTATCCAGCTTTTTGGTTACTGGTGGCCTAGTGCAGGTGATGGCCTGGCGGGTGCTGTTCTTGTTGACCACAGGGGACCCTGGAACCGCCGCATCCACATGCGGGCTGTGGTGCCGACGCGGTGTGCTGGCGCTATTCGGTTCCGGCTGCGCAGGATGGCTGGTCAATGGATTTTTCGGCTGGATGCCCGATTCGTTAGCACTGCTCGCCGTCGGCTTCCACCTTGCCTTGGGCATGCTCTGGTTAGCCAGCGGAGCACTCTATGTATTGGAAGGAATGCTTTGGATTTCCGCAGCCACTGCCGTTGGTTTAGCCGTCGCCGGTTCACTGCACTACGGTCTGGGAGCAGGTCTCTACTTATCGCAATTCTGCGGCCTCGGTGCTGCCATTCTTATCTCTGCATCGGCATCTTACCTGATCTTTCGCAAGAAGGCAGGGAACAAATTTCCCAAAGGGGAACGCATCCCTCGTCCACGCCTGGTGCATACCGCAGCACCGTACTTTCTGTATGGCTTGCTGTACTACTGCTTTTTATTTGCTGACCGCTGGATCGCCTGGACCGGTAAAACCGCCAGCGAAACTTTGCCCATCTTCTTTCGTGGCGATTATGAGGCTGGGCTGGACGTGGCCTTGATTGCCTTTGTGTTTGGTGCCGGATGGGTCCACGCGTCCACCCAATCCTTTTTTGCCACCATGCAGCGGGCACTGTCGGAATATTTACTCAACCAAGCCGCAGAATTCAACCGTGCCATGCACCAATTTTACTTGCGCCGATTGCTGCTGTTTCTGCCCATCGCAGTGCTCACCTGCATGCTGGTGTATTGGGCCGGGATCCGACTGGATGTTCTAAGTACCATGGTAATGCGGAAAGTCGCTGCGACGGCGTTAGTGGGCTTTCTCTTCCTGGTAATTGGGCTGTGGAATGCCAGCTTGTTCTTTGCACTTTCGTTACCCTTTCATACATTGCGAGCCATGGCGCTGGGGTTATTTACCGATCTGGTAGTGAGTTACATCTGCTCCCGCACAGGTCATTATTCCGATTCCGTTTATGGGTTCGCAGTGGGCGCCTGCTGCTTTGCCCTGTGGTCATCCTGGATGTGCAGCAAAGAATTACAAAAGGCGGATCATCTGCAATTCGCCGCTTCGGTTTAAGCTTATGGAAATCCTGAATCTGTTTCGAGTGGGTACAATTTTAGCGCTGGTGTACCTGGTGCTGCCTTTGTACGTCACCCGCTTTGGTGGCAAATACAAGACAGGTTGGTTGAATCTGGTTGGCCCGGTATTCCTGCGTACAGCGCTCTTCGTGCAGATTTCCGTGATTGCTTTAGGCCAGTGGCGGCTCTGCTTGCCGGGCACTATGGGTGCGCTTTACTTTTTCTGGATTCTGGCCAACACCTGGCATTCTTACCATTCCCGTTGGATGTATCAATCCATTGAATGGAAATATCGGTGGAGCCGAATCCTAAAGCGTCTGGAACCGAAAACTGGGAAGGGTCCAGTTCGAGTTACTTCCATTTCACCGCAATCGGCCATAGCCTACGTCCTGATCAGCTTTATCTTTTTGCAAACTGCCGGGTTCCCGGTGGCCAATCTGCGATTTCTGACACCGGAAAGCTATGGCCGGGCCCTGTCCATCGGCACCCTGCTGCAGGGCAGCACCTGGACTTATGAAGGGTCTATCCCGCTGCTCATCCCCGCCGCATTTTGGACCGGGCTGGATTCAGCTACAGTCGTCCGGTTAAGCGGTCCCATCTTGTTGTTGGCACTTCTATTTGCCTGTTGGCATTGCGTTAAATCTTTCGGCGGATCCTGGCGATCAGCATTCTTCGCCATCTCTCTATTTTGGATCGCCAGCCGCTGGCTCCAGTTGAACCCAGGCGAGGAAAATACGGCCCGCGATTTAGCAGCACTGTTCCTGTTGTTAGCCATTTCCCATTTGCGAACTTCCTATGGCTATGCGGCCATTTCATTGCTTCTGGTGGTGATGGTGAACCCGCAGTTGGACGCTGCCTATCTTTGTCCAGTACTGGCCGTCTTTGCCGGGCTGGCCATGGAAAAGCTGTTAGTCTCCATTCCTACTTTCTTGTCCCGGCCAGCAACCGCCGGGTTACTCTTGGCTGCCGGACTACCCGCCGTGATTGGTGCCGGACCTCGCTTTGCAACGGAACCATTGCAGTACGAATCAGCGGCCCGGGCGGTGTATGAAATCGCCGCGCAATTCCCCAGAAATCAATGGACCATCGTTTCCCCTGGCAATGAACTGGCGCAAATTTACGGTCGCGGTTGGCACGTGCAATTATCGGAATTTACCCGCCGTCATCGCGTAGAGCAGGTATCGCGGCCAGATTTCGAGTTCCCCTATCCCACTGGGCACGTGTTTGTTTTCGTTGAGAAAAAACCGTTACCAGTAAAAGCCATGGCCATCTATTCCAATGGCGATGAGGCAGCTTATAACTACGCCACCCAGTCCGGTCGGATTGCGTTGGAATATCAGGCCGCAGAATTGATGGCCGCCTATGTTGGCGCGCATCGTAATGTTTCTGTTTTTGGGGAGGATGACGATTTGATTGTCTATCACGTACAGCCGACTCCCGCTAAAATTACCAAGTGAATGGAACAGCTCAGGCACCCAACTTCAATCGGTCGGCTAATTTCGCCGGCAAGCCTGCCGCGCGAATCTTAGCTTGCGCCCCGGCAATATCGTAAGCAACACGGCACAACGTCAGATTGCGGCTCACCGTATCGAACAGCGCATAAGCCGCCCGCGGATCCTCATCCCGAGGTTGACCCACCGAACCAGCATTGATCAGCCAACTGGCCGTGTCATCCACTTCAAATTGAAGTTCGGATCGCTTTTCAGGCGGCCCACCGCCTTGCCGGATC
>JANMWO010000699.1:0-2075 GCA_031394025.1 Acidobacteriota bacterium | reverse complement strand
ATGGAACAAATGTCCTCTGAAAAACGCGTTCTGGTTCCAGCTACCAAAATCCAGTTGGGATTGAACTGCGGCGGGTCCGATTCCTTTTCCGGCATCACGGCCAACCCCGCCCTGGGCTACACTTCCGATCTGTTGGCGGAAATTGGAGCATCCAGTGTGCTTGCCGAAACCACTGAAATTTTTGGTGCCGAGCATCTTCTCGTTAAACGAGCTCGCAACCGGGCAGTGGCTGATCGATTGTTGAGTTTCGTCAAAGGCTACAAGACCTATCTGAACCGGTTCGAGGGATCGAACTTTAATGACAATCCTTCGCCTGGAAATAAGGAAGGCGGGTTGACCAACATTCTGGAGAAGTCGTTGGGGGCGGTAGCCAAAGGCGGCACATCGCAATTGAACGAAGTGTTGGATTACGCCGAACGGGTCACTGGCCCAGGATTTTGTTTCATGAACACGCCTGGGTACGATCCGGTATCGCTGACTGGCCTGGCTGCAGGTGGCGTGAACCTGATCGCCTTCACCACAGGGCGTGGCAGCGCAATTGGATTCCCTACAATTCCGGTGATCAAGATTGCCACCAATTCAAGCATGTACAAGCGCATGGTAAGCAACATGGACATTAATGCCGGAAGGATTGCCGATGGCGAAGCCACTATTGAAGGCGTAGGAAAAGAAATTTTCGACATGCTGCTGCGGGTGGCCAGTGGTGAACGAACGTGCGCGGAAACTTTGGGTCATAAAGAATTTGTGCCGTGGCGCATTGGCCCGGTAATGTAGATTTACCAGGCTCGGGCGGTACAATAATGAAATGCGTTCTACCGTTGCCATGTTATTGGCACTCTGCGTTCCATTGGCCGCCCAAATCTCGCCTACAGCTCCGAAGACAGCAGCACCTAAACAATCGGCATCAAAGCCATCGGCAGCAAAACCGTCAGCCTTTGACAAGGTGACCTTGGAGCAATACGTTCGGCATCTGATGCTATTGCCACCGCAAGTCACCATTGAAGTGGGGGATCCCAAGCCTTCCGGCGTGGCTGGCCTAAAAGAAGTGAAAATTGTAGGGTCAATGGGGGCGCGCAGTCAAACCCTGACTTTCTTTGTTTCAGACGATGGAAAAAAGATTATTCAGGGTTCAGTTTATGATGTGAGCCAGAATCCATTTAAAACCAATATCGACAAGTTGAATACAGCGTTCCAACCCGCATTGGGAACGGCTGGCGCGCCCGTTGTCCTGGTGGTTTTCAGCGACTTTCAATGTCCGCATTGCAAGGACGAAGCTAAAATGCTGCGGGCCAATCTGATCAAGAATTACCCCAAAGAAGTGCGTCTATATTTCAAAGATTTCCCCATTGAACAGGCACACCCCTGGGCGAAGACGGCATCTATGGCAGGCCGGTGCGTTTACCGCCAGAACATGGATGCATTCTGGGATTTCCACGATTGGGCTTTCGACAATCAAGAAACGCTGACCCTGGACAATTTCGGTGGAAAGCTGACTGAATTTGCGACGTCGAAGAAGTTGGACAGCTTAGCCCTGAAAGCTTGTCTTGATTCCAAAGTGACTGCTGAAATTGTGGAGAAAAATCAAGCGGAAGGCAAAGACATTGGAATTTCTTCCACACCGACCATCGTCCTGAACGGTCGTCCATTGCCCGGCAGCATCCCCTGGGACAAGTTGCAGGAGTTGATCCAATTTGAACTGGATTACCAAAAAGTAGCCAAGAACGCTGGCGATGATTGCGGTTGCGAAGTAAAATTACCCTCACTTTTAGGAAAGTAAATGTTTCGAACTCTTATCGGCCTGTTGGCCGCCTGCTTGGCCAGCGCTGCGGACTTAGACCCTGTCCACTATCTGGAGAATGTTAAGGTACTGGCTTCGCCTCAATTTAAGGGTCGGGGCACGGGTACTCCTGAACTGGAAAAAGCTGCCACTTTTATTGCGGGTCAGTATAAGAAAGCCGGTTTGCAACCGGTGGCGGGCAGCTATTTCCAAAGCTATCCGGTGACCACCATGGCCAAACTGGGCAAGCGAAATAAGCTGACGTGGCATGAAGGTGCACTCAAAAATGATGCAAAGT
>JANMWO010000565.1:0-1803 GCA_031394025.1 Acidobacteriota bacterium | reverse complement strand
TTGTGCATCGCGCATTGTTGGTGTTTGTGTATTGTGTCGCGCGGTTTTATTTTTCGGGTTGGGGATGTATTTTTTACAAGTTTACCGTTGGTTTTTGGGTAATCGCATGCCCCAGGGTTTTTAAACAAAGCGACCGGTTACCGGAACCCATTTTTACACCAGCGACCAAGGCGCAGACCGGTCATGATGAAAATGTTTCGTTCGATACAGTTGCCGCGCACATCGGCATTGAATTGACAAATAGGCTGCGCGATCTGACATTGGCCATCTATCGCAAAGCTGCCGATTTTTCCTGGTCAAAAGGAATTATCCTGGCCGATACCAAGCTTGAATTTGGCTTCGTGGGAGATCAGTTGATTCTAGGAGACGAAGTCTTGACTCCGGATTCTTCCAGGTTCTGGCCACGGACGACCTATGCTCCAGGCGGTGCCCAACCATCGTACGATAAGCAGTTTGTACGGGACTATCTGGAACGAATCCAATGGAGCAAACGGCCACCGGCTCCACCGCTTCCTGCTGAAATCGCAGTCCGCACCAGCGAAAAATATAAGACCGCTTATCGGGAACTTACGGGGATGACCATATGAATTGGTTGGACGTTATTTTAGGAATCATCATCGTATCCTCGCTGATGAGCGGTGTCAGAAAAGGGATGATCCGCATGGGCATTGGCCTGGTAGCAATGGTGCTTGCCCTGGTGTTGGCCTTCTGGACTTACCACAATGCAGGTGCGTTCTTTTCTGATTGGACCAGCACGCCGATGGTGGCAAACTTGCTTGGGTTCTTCCTAGTGTTTTTCGGAACCATGATCGCCGGATCTATCCTATCTATGGTCCTCACGCGCATTTTCAAATGGATGGGATTGAGTTGGCTGGATCGCATTTTGGGTGGCTTGTTTGGTGGAATTCGCGGTGCCATAATCGCCACCATTGTACTGATGGCATTCACAGCGCTTGCTCCGGGCAATCCGCCTAAGCTGGTTGGCGAATCGATGGTGGCACCCTATTTAATGGATTTCGCTGAGGTGATCAGTTCCATTGCCCCGACGGAACTTCGCAGTAAATTTCTGGATGCTTATGGCAAAGTGAAAAAAGAATATTGGGATCCCGTTCAAAAAACGTTGGGCAATCGTAAGTTGGAAAAGGTTCAACAGTAGATGCTTTCCTTGAAGACGCGCCTATTGATTTTCGACCTGGACGGGACGCTGGTTGATTCGAAAGTCGACTTAATCAATTCCGTGAATGCTACGAGGCTGCACGCAGGTCTGACTGTTTTGCCGGATGCGTTGATTAGTGGCTACATTGGCCGTGGGGCACCTGCTTTGATTCGCAGCGCGATGGGCGAAGAAGCTACACAGCACGATGTAGATAAGGCACTGGAGTATTTTCTGGGCTACTATCGCGAACACATGCTGGATGAGACGCGGCTGTATCCAGGCGTTGCTGAATCACTGGACAAGTTTCACGCCAGCGGCATGCCTATGGCGATACTGACCAATAAACCAGTGAAGTTCAGCCAGTTGATGATGGATCGTTTAAATCTTTCTGACCACTTTGTGAAAATTTACGGTGGCAACAGTTTCGATCAGAAAAAGCCACACCCAATTGGGATTGAGACGCTGCTGGCCGAGACTGGATTTCGACAAAACGAAGCGTTAATGATTGGCGATTCCAGTGTGGATATCCGCACAGCGCGCAATGCGGGAATCGAAAGCTGTGGGGTGACTTATGGGTTTCAGCCGGAAACGTTTGCCACTGAACCGCCTGATTTCACGGTGGATCGTATGGAAGAGTTGGTTACGCG
>JANMWO010000471.1:0-5957 GCA_031394025.1 Acidobacteriota bacterium | reverse complement strand
GGGGGGGGGGGGGTGGCGGCAGTGGCCTGGGCACAGGCGGCCAATCCATTCGCTTATCTAATTGATTTTTTGGATTCATGCCGAACGGTTTGAAGTATGGCGCAGTTCCACGTAATCCTGCCACTTCATAAGCTTTCTTTTTCGATTGGGGAAAGTGTTTCCTGCTTTCGATAGCTCCGTCGCCGTAGCCTCAAGTAATACCAGTCGTGCGGCCGCAGATTCACTGTACATATCATCCCAAAGAACTTCGAATTCCTTGGCTAGCTTATTCCACCGAAAATGAAGATCGGTACAATTTGTAGCTCTATCCTGATTCTGGGCGATGATCGAATAGGCACTTAATCCAGCAGTTAGAAATGCAAGAACTGGACGAAGCCAGGGTAGGTATGGGGTAATCTCCAAACCATCTTTCAGGATGAAGGTGGCTAATGCTCCCGAAGAAAAGACCAGACTAAGCCAATTCGCCAATCTTTGGTGCCAACGATATGTACCAGAAAGTTCAGCAAAGTAGTTGGCCCGAATCTCTGCGGACAACTGACCATCCCAAACTCGTTTTTGTTGTAATTGCGTAAGCGTGATGGTATTGCTCATAAGTTCACCAACCAATGAAAATCTCGTCTGTTCTTATTCTCCCATAGCCTGGGAATCCAGCGAATTTCATTGCCTCAAAGCGATCCTGGATAGATTACCATTGCTGCCTCACCAAAAGGGAAAAGGGACATTCATAAGAATGTCCCTTCGCCATGTCGGCAGGATTTGACCCTGGATCTAAAAATAAATAGTCCCCTTCTAATCGGGGTTTTCATCATCATAGCATTTTTTCAGCTATCGACTTCGCTTGCAGAAATTGCAGTAAGTAATCCGGTCCACCAGCCTTTGAATCCGTGCCTGACATGTTGAAGCCGCCGAACGGATGCGCGCCCACCATGGCTCCGGTGCACTTTCGATTTAGATACAAATTGCCGACATGGAATTCCTGCGATGCTCGTTTCAACTTGGCAGTATTCAATGAATAGACCGCGCCAGTCAGGCCGAATTGCGTGTCATTGGCCATGGCCAATGCTTCGTCAAAGTCTTTGGCTTTAGTAACGGCAAGTACCGGTCCAAAAATTTCCTCCTGAAAGATACGGGCGGATGGGGCGATGTCGGCAATCACCGTCGGTAGCAAATACCAACCATCCCCCGGGGTCGTTCCGCCGCCAGTAATCACGCGCCCTTCCTTACGACCAATATCCATGTATTGCAGAATCGTTTTTTGTGCACCTTCGCTAATCACCGGACCCATATAGTTATCTGGATCTTCAGCCGGACCTTGCCGAATCGCTTCCACTTTGGGCTTCAGCTTTTCCAGGAACGCATCGTATAGTTTCTCACTTACAATAGCCCTGGAGCAGGCCGAACACTTTTGCCCCTGGAACCCGAATGCCGATTGCAGAACGCCAGTTACCGCTGCGTCCAGATCCGCTTCTTCATCGACGATAATTGCGTCTTTCCCACCCATTTCAGCCACCACCCGTCGAATCCAAATTTGGCCAGGTTGATGTTTGGCCGCCAGTTCGTTGATGCGCAAACCCACTTCACGCGAACCTGTGAAACTAACGAATCGTGTCTTGGGATGGGTCACCAGTAGGTCGCCCACAACGGATCCGCTGCCAGTGCATAGAGCCACACAGCGGTCTGGGAATCCCGCTTCTAAAAGCAGCTCAACAAATTTTGCGGCAATCGTCGGGGTTTCGCTGGATGGCTTAATCACCACAGTATTCCCAGCAACCAGGGCTGCAACGGCCATACCAACCATAATGGCCAGCGGGAAATTCCATGGTGGAATGATGATGCCCACGCCTAAGGGATTGTAAACCAGCTTGCCGAATTCTCCAGGCATCTGCACCAAAGGTTCAGGGTTATTCCAGCGCAACATCTGGCGTGCATAATACTCGCAGAAGTCGATTGCTTCCGCCGTATCTGCTTCAGCTTCGTTCCAACTCTTGCCCGATTCCAAAATCAACCAGGCATTGAATTCCTGTTTCCGTTGACGAAGCAGTGCGGCTACCCCAGCCACAAGTTGGACACGCTGATCCACCGGAGTCTTGCTCCAAGTCGGGAAATAATGGAAGCAGTCTTCTACAGCTTGTTTGGCAAGTTCGGTTGAAGCCTTGTGATGCTTGCCGATGATTTCGTTTTTATGGGAGGGGTTTGTGGAAACAAGCATATCCCCCGTTTCAACGGAACGACCGGCGATCCACAATGGATAACCGCGCCCCAATTCGCCGCGAACTTGGGCAAGGGCATCGTCCATTGACTGTCGATTCACAGCCTTTGAGAAGTCGCTGTAAGGCTCGTTTTGAAAGGGCGGCAATGCAAGACCCATGGGGTAGCCTCCGGTTTGATTTTCGCGAAGGACAGCCAATGGCAGCCCTTGTCGGATAAGCCGGGAGACCTGTAGACAAGCCTCCCGCCGATGCGCCTATTTAGCTTTGCACCATACGACGACCGCGTTCAAACATCTCTGCAGCTTCATCGGCCATGGTGCGACCCTTATCGTACAAATCACGTCCGCGATCCACCAGATCGCGACCCTGGGCTGTTAATTGATCGCCACCTTCCTCCGCTTTTTTGCGGATCAGACGGCGCGTTTCCTCGCCGCTTTGTGGTGCGTATAGCAGGGCAATGGCGGCGCCGATTGCGGCTCCTGTCAAGAACCATACTGCTTTAGTGGTGTCGTTTTCTCGCATATTTTCATTGTAGGACGATTTCTGCAATCAGCGGGAATATTCCAGACCAAGACTGTGATTCCAAAGTATGCGGACTTTGCTTCCTCTCTTTCTAATCAACTCCGTGTTGCTTTGCAGTGCAGCTCAACCTACCCGTGTCAACCAGGCAGCGGCGGAATTGCAGGGCGATCAATGGATCAATAGCCAGCCCATCAATTTGAAGGCTCGCGCCGGCAAGGTAACCATCGTTCATTTTTGGACGTTCGATTGCATCAACTGCCGTCACAACTTACCTTCCTACCAAAGATGGGAAGAAAAGCTGGCAGGCAAAGATGTGGCTATCATCGGTGTACATACTCCGGAACTGCCGCAGGAACGGGTGGCTGCCAACGTTGCAAAGAAAGTTGCAGAATACAAGATAACCTGGCCAGTGCTGCTTGATCCGGAAATGAAAAACTGGCGCAGTTGGAAGCAGGAGTTTTGGCCTGCGGTGTATTTGGTGGATAAGCAAGGGAAGATCCGTTACCGCTGGGATGGTGAACTCAACTACGGCGGCATGGACGGCGAAAAGAAAATGTTAGACCTGGTTGAAAAACTTTTGGCGGAGAACAACTAACCCCCTGTGCTGGGATCGAAGACTAACATCGCCGATTTTGAAGCAGTGGCCCTGCCCCATCTGAACGATATTTTTCGTACAGCTTCCGGGCTGCTGCGCAATCGTACTGAAGCGGAAGACTTGTCGCAGGATGTCTACATGCACGCCTGGAAGTCGTTTCATCGTTTTGAACCGGGAACCAATTGCCGCGCATGGCTGTTCAAGATTTTGTTCCACCGGTTGCACCATCATCGGCGGAAGTGGTTTCAATTGAAGCTGACCAAAGAAGCTGACTT
Source organism: Acidobacteriota bacterium (assembly GCA_031394025.1). GTDB lineage: Bacteria > Acidobacteriota > Terriglobia > Bryobacterales > Bryobacteraceae > JANXSF01. Next base: position 2,355 of record JANMWO010000471.1, on the reverse strand, counting down.
ACTAGAAGACACTTTGCAATGGGAGCCTCCGGTAAAAGAGCAACTTTCCGATGAAGAGATTCTGGGCGCACTGGGTAAGCTTCCCGAAGATTATCGTGCCGTAGTTTTGCTTGCGGATGTGGAAGAGTTTTCGTACAAAGAGGTTGCAGCAACTTTGGATATTCCTATGGGAACCGTTATGAGCCGTCTAAGCCGCGCCCGTCGTTTACTGCGAGAGCAGTTGCGCGACACTGCCCAATCCTATGGCATTGGAAAGATCGTTGGAGGGGACGCGTCATGAATGTTGTAAAGTTCCCCGGAAATCAGCAGTGTGTGAAGGTCCACGGCTATCTGGATTCTTACCTGAGTAATGAGTTATTAGTAGAAACGACGCACGACGTTTTAAGGCATTTGGAAAGCTGCACGGAATGCAGGCAGGCACTTGCGGATCGGCAGAAAGTTCGGGATGGCTTACGACGCGTAGTGTTAGCAGAGACATTGCCTATCGGGCTTGAAACCAGGATCAGCGCACAGCTTCGCGAGCAGACAGGCGCCAATATTCGTCGGGCATGGTTCTTCACACCTTGGGCATTGGTTGCCGCTTGTTTGATGTTGACCGTAGCCGTGTCAAGTACGGTCCATCGACAAAAAGCACTGGCTGCCTCGCAAATTCTGGCGCTGGGGCTTGGCGATCACATCACTTGCGCCATGGGTGGACACTATCCGCCGACGCCTCCCGATATGGCGACGGTTGCCGATGAAGACAACATGGGCGCTCAGTATGCACTGCTTGTTCCAGCAGCCCTGAAACAACTCAGCCAATTCCAATTGGTGGAAGGGCATCGTTGCCACGTGGGGGGACGCATTTATCCGCATGTGATTCTGCGTCAAGGGGACATGTTGGTTTCACTCTCTCTGGTTGAAAGAAAAAACGGAGAAGCTTTCCCACAAGGCCTTTGGAACGGCGCTACAAAGATTGACGGGCAGAGCGTATTTCAAGGCCACCAGGAAAAGTACTCCGTAGCGGGATTTGCCACAGCCAAGCATTTCGTCTTTGTGTCCAGCGCTTTGGATGAACAGTCGAACTTTGATTTAGCCCGTAGAATGGTGCCTGCTACAACTGAGATTCTAAGGCCGATTGAAGCTAGTCTGAGAAAACCGGTAACAATGGTGCTCGCGTGGCTTGCCAGTGGAAGCTTTCAACCCGCAGCCGTTTCCCATCCGTAAAAACGGAGACAAGGCCAAGCTGATCCGTACGCAGCATCGCTGTACCCATCTGATGAAAGCGTTCCACAACGTCTGGGTGCGGATGGTGAAAGCGGTTCTCAAGACCTGCCGATACCATTGCGATTGTGGGATCCGTTTGTTCCAGAAAATACTGTGTTGACGACGTTTTGCTGCCATGGTGCGGTACCTTCAACACGTCAATTTGCTGAAGAACGCCGTCCACGGCCATGCGTGCTTCCACCTGCTTTTCAATGTCTCCTGTAAGGAGAAACTTGCGTTCTCCAAATGCGATCTGGAAAGCCAGCGAGTCATTGTTCTTCACGGTTGCTCCCGGTTCATAGTCGGCGTTGGGTGCAAGAAACTGGATTAGCGCATCACCCCAATTCAATTGTTCACCGGCGTTCTTGCGCAAAATAGTAACGCCCAAGGCGTTGGCCTTATCTCGAACAACCTGCCAAGCAGGGACGTCGGGCATGGCACCCACCCACAATTCCTTCGGTCGAAAATTTTCAAGAATCGAAACAATGCCCCCGGAGTGATCTTCATGAGCATGGGTCAGCACCACCACATCCAAATGCCGAATGGACCTGCTCCAGAGATAGGGTGAAACCACATCTTCACCAATATCCAGACGTGGCTTTGGCCGACCCTTAAACTGCGGGAAACCACCGGCATCCACCAGAATGGTCTTGCCTCCGGGCGTTACCAACAGCACGCTATCGCCTTGGCCAACGTCAATGGTTGTCATCTCCAACTGATGGGCAAGCAGTTGTGGTGGAAATGGATGACCCACTAATAAAATCAGGAAAACGCCAGCCAACGGACCTGCCATCCACTTGGTCCAATGACCGCGACGAATCATGAAGGCCAGCAATGTCAGGCTGCACACGCAAGCCAAGGCCAGCCATAACGGAGGCGTCGGAATGCGGAAGCTTGGTTCCCAACGAATGTGCCAGGCGGCCACGGCTTGAGAAAAATCAAGCAGCCAACGCGCCACTTGGGCCAACCAATGCCAGCCAGTAAACATGGCGGCAAAGCCAATGGGAACGGTCATGGTAAGCGCAGGCACTATCAAAATATTCGCAGTTAAGCCTGTGACAGACAGTCGATGAAAGTAAACCACCATGGGCACGGCCAATGCCACTTGAA
>JANMWO010000464.1:0-6349 GCA_031394025.1 Acidobacteriota bacterium | reverse complement strand
CAGCTACTACTTTATAGAAACGCCACTCCTGCGAGTGGGCAAACGATTATCGGCGGCTGTGGCGAATGGAAACGACGCAGCAGGCGATTCTTTCAAAACACCTGCTGTGGTTGGCGAAGCTTCCTGACTTCGGCATGGAATCAATTATTCAACACAAAGTTGACATCAATGGGAGCGATGACTTCCACCGATTGCCCGTTGAGCTGGGTTGGTGAATAGACCCATTGGCGCACTGCATCCAAGGCGGCGGGAATCAGCAACGGATGTCCGCTGATGACTCGTAAATGTTGAATCTTGCCATCTTTGGCGATGATGCCTTCCAATCGTACTGAGCCTGAAATCCTGGCCTGCTTCGCCAGAATCGGGTAGATTGGCATCACTCGTTTGATCATTTTTGCTTCAAGCACTTTCCCGCCAATGGTGATGGGGCCAGCTTGGACCGATTTTGCGATCTGCTGCGGAGGAGTGGCTGGAGGTGGAGGCGTGCTGATATCCAACCCTCCCACAGTTTGCAGAGCGCCGGGCACGAATTGGTTCCCGGAAGGTCCCGGCTGCCCAACTGAAAACGGTGCGGGATCAATAATCGTTACAACAGGATTGATCTGTCCCCTGGGAGCCTGCAGCACACGGGTAACTACTTCGGTGATAACAGCAAACGTAGAAGGCGATGCCGAAGAGCTGGAAGCTGACCGTTGCTGGGGAACTGGCGCTGCGGGCAATGGATTCGGCTGAAACGTGATGGTTGCCTGCTTGACGATCAGTTGCATGGTGGATGGCGCAAGCAAGGGAACCAGTACTATGCACCCAACTACCACCAACTGCATGCCTGCGGCTGCCATGGTCCAGGTGCGGCTCTTGGTTGTGCGGTCGTCTAAAATCGCGGTTTCAAACATTGTCTTGTCTCTCCTTGCCAGAATAGACTCCACCACATTGCTACTTGTTCCCGCGCTAATGCAAAGCTGCTCCTCCACCGATAGACGAATGTGGAGATAGATGAGCTGGAGGCGTGCGTGGTTCGATCTGGTACCAATTCGGTAGCGATTCTGATTCCCATCTTTAACGATTGGGCTTCCGCGCGCCTGCTGTTGCCGCAAATCAGTTCCTGCTTAGCTGGAACCAATTGGAAAGCGCAAGTGTGCCTGGTGGATGACGGGTCAACCGTGCCACTGCCGGAACAATGGAATGTCGACCCCGGGCAATCGTTCGACGCGGTTGAAATCCTTCATTTACGGCGTAATATGGGCCATCAGCGGGCTATTGCCGTGGGGTTGTTTCACATTCACGAATCCTTAACTGCCGATGCGGTGTTGGTGATGGATGGAGATGGCGAGGATCGGGCAGAAGATGTGCCTCGGCTGTTAGCGGAATTTGATCGGTTGCGTCGCACTGATATCATTTTTGCGGAACGTACCAAACGAATGGAAAGTGCCCTGTTTAAGGCGTTTTACGTGCTGTATCGCTGGTCGCACCATTTGCTGACCGGGATCACGGTGCGGGTGGGTAACTTCAGCGTGATTCCACCGTTGGCGTTGAATCGGTTAATGGTGGTGAGCGAGTTGTGGAACCACTATGCGGCGGCCATTTTTCGGGCTCGTATTTCTTATCGTACAATTCCATTGCCGCGGGGGAAACGCCTGACTGGGGAATCCCGAATGAGCTTTGTCAGCCTGCTGGTGCATGGGTTGAGTGCGATGTCCGTTTTCAGCGATCAAGTAAGCGCCAGGGTCTTGATTGGTGCTCTGGGAATTGCTGTGGCCTTGGGAGTGAATATGCTCATCGCTCAAAGTATTTGGCCAATGTTGCTGTTGATGGTGGAAGTGTTGATGATTTCTGTGTTGTTTGTATTTACCATCATCAGCGGCAGGAATCAACTGGGCTTTCTACCCATTAGGGACGCCAAGTATTTCATCATGGCCAGGACTCCGGTTCTGCAACGAAGTAGTTCCCTGGAAGCCTTAAATGCCGCGTTGGGCACGATTGCGGAAACAAAAAAGGAAGGGCAATTGTTACATGTCCAGCAATGAAGCGGCCGTATTTCAATATGAAGGATCGGAACTGGACCTTTTTCGCAAAGCGGAGAATTGGAAAAAATATTGGTCGGGAATCGTTGTCCCTTATCTGACTGGAGACGTGCTGGAAGTGGGTGCGGGATCTGGGTCCAATACAACTTTTTTCCAGAAAGCGAAAGTGCGATCCTGGACGGCCTTGGAACCGGACGAAATGCTGGCCAGACGAATTCAATTTCCGGCGTCACTCAACGGGCGGAGTCTGGTGGGGACAATCGCCACGCTACCTTCTGACAGCATGTTCGATTCCATTGTTTATATTGACGTTTTGGAGCATATTGAAGATGACGCGGCAGAGTTGCAGCGGGCTCTTGCCAGGCTAAGAGTTGGCGGAGTACTGGTTGTTTTGTCCCCTGCGCATCCATTCCTTTTCACACCCTTCGATTCCAGTATTGGGCACTATCGCCGCTATACGCGGGCGACGCTTCAGCAAGCAGCGCCGTTGGGATTGGCTACGGAGAAGCTGGTTTATCTTGACTCGGTGGGCATGGCCGCATCGCTGGCCAATCGATTGGTGTTGAGTCAATCGATGCCGACGGAAGGGCAAATTCTGGTTTGGGATCGACTGATGGTGCCGATTTCGCGAATTGTGGATCGGATTACGTTTGGCGCAATGGGCAAAACTGTATTGGGCATTTGGAGAAAAAGCAATCCATGAATTCAACCAGCGAGTCGCTAAGAATTCAAGGTTTGCTGTTCGCCATGGTGGCAGCGACGTTGCTTGTGCTACATGGCAATAAAGTTGTTTTTACGCAAGATGAAGGCATTATTCTGGACACTGCCCAACGGGTGATGGCGGGGCAGCGGCCCTATCTGGATTTCTTTGGATACATGAGTCCGGGCAGCTACTGGCTGCAAGTGCTGATTTTCAAAGTTTTCGGAGTCTCCTTAGTGGCGGGGCGGTTGCTTCCCATTCTGGATTGGAGCATCCAATGTGCGCTGGTGTTCCGATTGGTAGATCAATTGGGTACGCGCAAAAGTGCCTTTGTCACAACGGGTCTGTTTTTTGCCTCCAAGCTGTGTAATGCGGGAACTTTGACAGCGCAGCATCGATTGGATAGCGGTGCATTGGCGTTGGGAGCCATTTGTCTGGCGATAGATGCCCGACGCAGTGGGTCAAAGTGGCGTTGGGTGTTGAGCGGAGTTCTGGCCGGAGCGGCGGCGTTGTGCACGCCATCGGTGGCTCTGGTGGTGATTGCCACGTTTCTGTGGCTGGTCTTCGATGATAGCCATGGTCGCGGTTGGAAGCTTTACCTTTGCGGCGTGATGGGCATTGGTCTTGCGGCTGCTGCCTGGCTGCTTCACGATGGGATTTTAGTGGCATTCGTCAACCAACTGATGTGGTTGCAGAAGAACTATACGGCTGTGAATTTAATGCCCTATGGCTCGGTCATCGGGGGTTACCAGGTGATTATCCGGCAGGGTCTGGTTCCCAGCACCTTTGCACTCTTTCTGGCGGTTCCGGCAATTCTTCCTTTTATAGTGTGCATTGGACTGGGCATTCCATTGTGGAAAAGCAAGGATGAAAATCGGTCAATTTTGCTGTTTTTGATCGTCGCAATGGTGGCCATGGTATTAACCGCATTTCCGCGACCTGATGTGGAGCATCTTGGCTACGTCACCGCGCTGCCCTATGCTCTGATGGGCATCTGGGTTGCTCGAACTTGGAGCAGGCGGTTGGCGGCTTATTTTGTAACTGGGATTGCGGTGATTCCCGCCGCTTTCTTAATGAACTTCAGCCTGGGGGCAATGGATGTAAAAAAGGTGGGAACTCCCGTGGGCGAACTGAGGGTGGGTTCTGAAGACGGGGCAGGAATGGAGGCGCTGATGCAGAAGGTGAAGCCCGGTCAATCACTTTTTGTGCATCCGTACATGCCTGTACTTTATTTCCTGACGCAGACAGAAAATCCGACGCGGTTTTCTTACCTAGCGCCTGGAATGATGACGTCCAACGAAGAGCAAATTGCCATGGTTGAATTGGAACGTCGCCCTCCCATGCAGTTGATGTATTTGAAATGGTCCAGGGAAGAGTTTCTGCGGCTGTGTCCTGGTGCCGGTAATTTAAGCGAAAAGTTTCCGCGAATTGAACAATGGATTGACCAGAACTACACTCCCGTGGAACCTGAAATCATTGTCTCTGGCTACAAGCTACTACGCCGCAAGGAAGCCCCGTCGGGAATGTAAATGGCGTGGATTGGGCGACGGTTTCGCATCAGCTTTGGCATTTTCTGCATCCTGACAGTGACGTTGCTGGCCATTCATGGATCTCGGCTGGTGTTTACTGGTGACGAAGGAATCCTGTTGGAACCGGCGCAGAGAGTGGCCATGGGGCAACGGCCTTACGTCGATTTCTTCGCTTACATGAGTCCCGGCAGTTATTGGATTCAGGCTGCTATTTTCCGGCTATTTGGCTTCACCATGCTGGCAGGTCGGTTGATGACGATTCTGGATTTTTCTCTGGAATGCGCTCTTCTCTTTTGGTTGGTGGCGCGCTTTGCCACTATCCAGGCAGCGTCCATCGCCACCACTCTCTTCTTTATTTTCCAGTTTGCCGATCCTACATTTTTAACCGCACAACACCGTTGGGATAGTGGGGCATTGGCGATGCTCTCCATTGTCATGGCACTGATTGCTTATGAAGGACAGGGCAGGTGGCGTTGGTTAGTTAGCGGCGCATTGCTGGCCATGGCCGCACTTTGCACGCCCACCATGGCGGTGATTGGTTTGGTTACCTGCGGTTGGCTGCTGGCTGGCAGGTGGGTCACCAGTGTGGGTATGTATGTGTGTGGAGGGGCCGCTGTGGGGATTTCCGCCGTGTTGTATATGTGGCACCTGGGGAATCTTCAGGCATTTGTGGATCAAATGATTTGGCTGCGGGCAAACTACTCGGAAGTGAACATTGTTCCTTACGGAGCAGTTCTGGGTGGTTACCAAAATTTGTTTCAAGATTCATCAGGCTTTGCATTGGCGCTTCAATTGGGATTGGTGTTTTGCATAGCGCTGCCTGCCACCTTGCCGCCATTTGCAGTGTCGGCCAATTTGATTCAAATCGCACGGGGAAAAGTGATTGGTCAAGAACGATCCATGCTGTTGTTCTTACTCGCCTGCACACTGGGGTTTGTCTTCACAGCCTATCCCAGGCCCGATGTAATGCACTTAGCTTTTATCGCAACTCTGCCTTACGCTTTGACGGCAATCTGGCTTTCCCGCTGGTGTTCCTTGCGCTTGGCCGGGCCCGCTGTGGCTGGGGTTGCCGTCTTTGCCGCCTTTTACATAATGAGCGCGGTGACCGGGTTGTGGGGGACAACGACGTTACCTTTTGCGGTTGGCACGTTGCGCGTTCCGAAGTATATGGAACCGGAATTAACGCAACTGGTGAGTAAGGTGGGCAGGCAACAATCCTTATTTGTGCACCCTTATATGCCGCTGTTCTATTTTCTGACCCAGGCATCCAACCCTACTCGATTTGCCTATCTGGCACCAGGCTTGATGAAGACACGGGAAGAACGGATGGTGCTGGAAGATCTGAAAAAGAAGCCGCCAGAGTATGTGATGTTTCTCCACTTGAGCAGGGAAGAATTCCTGCGTGTCTTTCCAAATGGTGGTGGAATGAATGTGAAGTTCACTCAGTTGGAAGATTGGCTGGAACTCAACTATAAGCCGCTTGATCCGGCAGTGACCGTTCAGGGATATCAGTTACTACGACGAGTTAGTGGCTCACCACTCGCCCGTCTTTCATCTCAATAACCCTGTCCGCAAACGCCGCTGCTTCGTGGTTGTGAGTGATCATCAAAATAGTCTGGCCAATGGTGTGGTTCAGGTCGCGTAAAATACCCAATACATTTGCCGAGTTTTCGCTGTCCAAATTGCCTGTTGGTTCATCGGCCAGCAGAATGGCTGGATGATTGACAATGGCTCGGGCAATGGCTACACGTTGCTGTTCGCCCCCGGAAAGAGCCCGGGGCTTGTGATCCATGCGGTGATCGATGCCCAACATTTGGAGCACCTTCGTAAAACTGGGGTCCACGGGACCACTTTTGCGGGCAATGTAGCGGGCAATTTCAATGTTGTCGCGCACACTGAGGGTCGGCAATAAATTGTACTTTTGAAATACGAAGCTCACTGTGGTGCGTCGCAACGTGGTGCGTTCGGATTCGGTCATTTTGCCCAGTTCTTTACCGTCCATCAACACTTCGCCATCCGTAGCTGGGGTTAAGCCACCAAGAATGTGGAATAGAGTGGATTTCCCTGAACCAGATGGTCCGACGATGGCCAAAAATTCC
>JANMWO010000463.1:0-1545 GCA_031394025.1 Acidobacteriota bacterium | reverse complement strand
TGGACGCGGCACGGGCCGGGCAGCGCATCGGCCTCGGCACTCCGATTCTCGGCGAGTTGATCGGCGGCGTGATGGCGAGCAAGCGGAACCGCCCTGCAAATGCAGAAATTCACGATTCACGGACCGGCCTTTGATCGCCATTCGTCCGGGTTTGAATGCACCACCACAGGACAAGTGAAAAATCTGTTCATCGACCGGCGTTCCACTATATCCAAAGCGTATGTGGGTTGAAGAATTACATCTCGAAAACATCAAATGCTTCGAAAAACTGAACCTCCGTTGTGGAGATAAGAGCGGTGCGTTCAAGTGGATCACGCTTTTGGGCGAGAATGGCGTCGGAAAGAGCACAGTGCTTCAGGCATTGGGATTGTTGCTCGCGGGCCCCGAGGGCGCGAACCAACTGCTTACAAAACCTCTCGGGTGGCTGCGCAACGAAAGTCGCCAAGGCAAGCTTTCAGCCAAAATCCACCAAACCAAGAAGGACCCCGGAAAATATGGCACGACGAAGATAAGGAATGTATTCAATTTCACCTACTTCATCACAGGAACAGAGAAACTTCAGATTAGGAGTAAGTTGTTTACCGAGCCTGCGATTGTTCCGAACTCGGATCGTACCCTTTCGTGGCTTCGACAAAATGCCTTTCCATCCAAAGGCGAAGGATGGTTTGCATCCGGTTACGGCGCATTTCGGCGCCTGACGAAGCGCAATCAAGTTGTTGTGCCTTCGCTACAAACTCCTGAACGTTATACTGGGTTTTTGGCACAGTTCGACGAAGACCAACCTCTGGCGGCTTTCGAGCAATGGTTTGTTCACCTCGATTATCGGATAGCTAAGACCCAAGAGGAGTTAGCACGAAAGCAACAAACGCTTGGAATTGCCGCAATCAATAAAGTCCTGCCAGAAGGCGCCGAGTTTGATTCGGTCCGTCAGGACGGGAGAATTCTCTTCAATGTGAATGGACAAAAGGTAGCGACGCTCAACCTCAGCGATGGTTACCGGAGTGTGCTAGCCCTTTCTGGAGATTTGATTTGGAGGCTTTTCATGGCCTTTCCAGCAAGCGATGATCCAATGAAAGAGCAAGGCACTGTGCTTATTGATGAACTAGATATTCATCTTCACCCTGTCTGGCAACGCCAAATCCCGGCTATGCTTAGAGGCCTCTTTCCCAACTTGCAGTTTATTGTATCGACTCATAGTCCATTTGTCGCGGCTGGCTCTGGCGAGGATGCTGTCACATATAGGCTAAATTGGAATGCGGACAAACAAGTGGAACTCACGAAAACACCAAATCTCGCTTTTATGAGTGTCGATAGGGTCTTGCAGAGCGCGGCTTTTGCGGTCGTTTCCCTCTTCTCAAAGGAAACCCAAGAAACGATAGATCGTTACTATGCACTAAGGAAAAAGACCAAGCGGACGCAGGCTGATGAGAATCAATTGAAGATGGATATGCCGATTGTGCAGCAAGCAATTGGCCTTGAGGTGCCAAAGACCGAGTTGGAAAACAAGATGGATCAGTATCTACGTAAGATGATGAAATGATTCGA
>JANMWO010000419.1:0-20539 GCA_031394025.1 Acidobacteriota bacterium | reverse complement strand
TGGGGAACACGTCCCCGAATTTCGGTATTGGATCTTTGTTCGTACCCGCTCAATCCGAAGGATTAGCATACCGCCTTCCAGGTGGTCTATCCTATCCTAGAGAAACACCTCTAAGGATAAGTTATGCAGAAGCGCAAATTGGGAAACAGTGGTCTGGAAGTATCGGCTCTTGGCCTCGGCTGTATGGGGCTGAGCTTCGGCTACGGTCCCGCAACTGAGAAGCAGCAAGCCATCACACTGATCCGATCAGCATTCGACCGTGGCGTCACATTCTTTGACACTGCTGAATGCTACGGTCCGTTCACGAACGAGGAACTTGTCGGCGAAGCACTTTCGCCCTTCCGCGAACAGGTCGTCATTGCAACCAAGTTCGGCTTCGAAGAGGGAGACTCGAAGGAGGGCCTGAACAGCCGTCCGGAGCGCATCCGGGCTGTTGCCGACGCGTCGCTGAAGCGGCTGCGTACCGATGTGATCGATCTGTTCTATCAACACCGTGTCGATCCGAACGTGCCCATTGAAGACGTTGCGGGTACCGTCAAAGAGCTGATCGCAGAGGGCAAGGTGAAGCACTTCGGACTCTCTGAAGCAGGTGTCCAGAGCATTCGTCGTGCTCACGCCGTGCTGCCCGTCACCGCTCTTCAAAGTGAGTACTCCTTGTGGTGGCGAGAGCCAGAACAGGAAATTCTGCCGACATTGAAAGAATTAGGAATCGGCTTTGTTCCATTCAGTCCTCTTGGTAAGGGCTTTCTTACCGGCGCCATCACTGAGAACACGGCGTTCGACAGCACCGATTTTCGCAACATTGTGCCTCGCTTTACGCCGCAGGCGCGGAAGGCGAACCAGATACTGGTGGATGTGCTTGGCCAGATTGCAGCGCGCAAGCAAGTAACTTCGGCGCAGATCGCGCTTGCCTGGTTGCTGGCTCAGAATCCGTGGATCGTTCCCATTCCAGGAACCACGAAGCTACATCGGCTGGAAGAGAACATTGGCGCGGCTGAGGTTGAACTGAGCGCCAAAGACCTCCTTGAGATCAACGATGCTGTCTCCAGGATTAACGTGGAAGGTGCCCGCTATCCGGCACATCTCCAGCAGCGAACTGGTCGCTAACGTTCAAAATTAAAATTCGAGGTTTAAGATATATGGAAATCAAGCGAAGCGGTTCGCAGCCTTCGGGAAAGGGACCGGTGGATTATTTCACCGGCGCTGTGCGGATAGATCCTCTATTCAACGCGCCTGCCCCGGCACGTGGTTTAGGGGTCAGTGTCACTTTCGAACCAGGTGCCCGGACAGCTTGGCATACTCACCCGCTAGGGCAGACGTTGTTCGTCACAGCGGGTTGTGGCCGAGCTCAACGATTGGGTGGCCCGGTCGAGGAGATACGGACGGGAGATGTGATCTGGTTTTCTCCTGGAGAGAAGCACTGGCATGGGGCTGGGCCCACCACAGGCATGACGCACATTTCCATTGTTGAACAACTGGATGGCAAGTCTGCCGACTGGATGGAAAAGGTCAGCGACGAACAATACCAAGGCGCATGACGTAGTAATTAACTCTTGGCCGCTGGGTCGGGATTGGCGTAGAAAAACTTTGGAAAATTGTATTTGCTCTTCGCGCCCTGCACCTTGCACTTCCATTCCTGTTCCACCAGACTGGCGATCATAGTGATGGGCGTGTCTACCCGGCGATCTTCAATTTCCACGGTGTTGCCATCGAATTCCAGCCTGACCCGACTCCAGAATGTCCCCTTGGTCACGTCGGCAACTCTTAATGTTTCCTTTGGGTACCACTTATTGGTAAAAAAACCCTTCACTCGAAGGCCTTCCGGATGAAAGTAATACCGGCGCAAAATGAGTTCGTCAAGAAACACGGCAGTGCAGGCTATGCTTAGTACAATCAGCGGCACGCCGACCCAGGTGAGTCCGCCCTTAAGCATTTGGAATGAGATGCCGGTGGTAATTAAAGTGCAAAGAATGCCGCAAAGCACCAAAGCTTTTTGCACCTTCACGGTAACTGGCCACACGCTATCGTGCCCGCCGCGCAGCGAACAGAAAACCTGATCACAGATCTTTTGAAAACCATTTAGGGTGCGCGGAATTCGCACATCCCCCTGGTCTGTGGTGATCACTAAATCAAAGGGGAAGCGGCTGAAGTGGGCGTGTTTAATAGCCTGGCAACTGATTTTGGATTTGCCGCTCTTCCACGGGTAATCCACGCGCAACTCGGTGGCGCTCAGATCAACGGAACAAAATGTTAATTGGAATCGTCGGAAGGCAAAGAACACAAAGCAGGCTGAATAAAGACACAGCACCACTCTCATTGTGATCCATGGAATGCTCAACGAACTTGCAGCCGTAATCAAAGATGCCAGAAAGAACAGGCCCGCAATGGTTTTTGTGGCGACCGGTTGGCCTAAGCGGACGGAAGAGGATTCCATAACATACAGTCTGAATCACTTCCCATGCCAGGACACCCCAGCAAAAGCCTTAAGGTTGCAGTAAAAGTAACCGAATTTATCCTAGACTCTTATGGCTTTTATTCTTAGGCTTTTACTTGGTACCCGGTCAACCGGACCATCTCCATAGAAAGGCGAATAGCACCAACCAGCTAACAAACACAAAATTCCAGTACCACGCCGAAATTTGGGCGCGCATGCGTGCTTTGCGCAACGGCTGTTCCTGTTGATTGGTTAAGCCCTGAATTCCTCGCAGCAGATAAATAAGAGTCCCAATGCCGCCAATCAAGTGCAGCCCATGCAGCCCAGTAAACGTATAGAAGGCCGATCCCCGAGGGTTGGCTTCGGTATAAACGCCTTGATCGAAAAGCGCTTTTGCTCCCAGTAACTGGCTGATCAAAAATGCTGAACCTAAGATTGCCGTAAGTCTAATCAATTGACGGTAGCTTTGCACTCTGGCGCGTCGCAACTGGTAGCGGCCCGCCGCCATGGAAATGGCACTGCCAGTCAACAGTACAGTACTTACCCACAATGCTGCAGGAACTTGAATCTGATCCTCAATATCAGCCCCTTGCAGCGTAACCGCAAAGGCCAGAATAAGTGCTGCAAAGAAAACAATGAGGCTAAGGATCCAACCAATCATGCCCATTTGGGGGACACTGGGCCACCAATAATGTTTCGGCTTGGCGGCGAATACTTCGGGTTCTTCCTGTTTGGTCATGCTGATCTATAAATTAAAAAAGCGATAAATCAAAAAAGCGCAATCTGACGATCTTCAAAAACTTCGGCTTTAGGTTTTACTTCCCGTCCAGGGCCAAAGGCTCTCAATAGGGAGATGGTTTTTCTATGGCTTAGATGTATTTCCAGCAGTTGCAAACAGCGTGTGCAACCACCAACCAGGCCGCTTTCCCCTTGCTCTGACGGATCATAACGAGGATGTTTGGTGCATTTACCTTTCCAGCGAATCGATCCAAGTTTCAGCATGTCAATCTTTATTTATCTTACTGCGGACCGCCTACTTGCCGTTTGACTATGAAAATCGCTGTGTTGCGATTGCGGCAAACGCCCCGGAAAAGAGTACAATGAAATCGAATGTCATTACTAGTGTCCGGTTCCCCTCATGCGCATGCCACTGCGGAGCGCGCGCCAATGGTTGCGAAACCCTGACGAAGTCGCTAGAATCAAAGCCTTTAAGAGATTACGCACGGAGAATTCATGTCTACTTCCATAGAAGCAAAAGTTAAGCAGATTATTGTTGAGCAGCTTGGTGTTGATGAAGCGCAAGTGGATGACACCGCGTCATTTGTTGACGACCTTGGTGCCGATTCGTTAGACATCGTCGAACTGGTCATGGCCTTTGAAGAAGGTTTTGAAATTGACATCCCCGACGAAGATGCCGAAAAGATTGCCACCGTAAAAGACGCCGTGACCTATATTCAAGGCAAGAGCAAGAAATAGTGGTCCCTAGGTGCCATTGGATGAATCGAAAATTGTATGCAGCGTAGAGTCGTCGTTACAGGCGTGGGTCTGGTATCTGCTCTTGGTGCCGGGACCGAACAAACTTGGGATGGATTGAAATCCAGCCAGTCTGGAATTGGGCTGATCACCACTTTTGATACGGCTCAATTTACTTGCAAGATTGCCGGTGAAGTGAAAGGGTTCAACCCAGCCGATTACATTGAGAAAAAAGATATTAAGAAGATGGCGCGATTCATGCATTTCGCCATCGCCGCATCTGATTTCGCAATGAACATGGCAAACTTCAAGGTCACTCCTGAAATTGCTGAGCAGGTGGGTATTTACATCGGCTCAGGAATCGGCGGGTTTGAGGTGATTGAACGCGAGTATCAAAAACTTTTGGAAGGGGGGCCCAGCAAAATATCCCCTTTCTTTATCCCTGCCACCATTATCAATCTTGCTTCCGGTTACGTTTCCATCCGTACAGGGGCCAAGGGTCCCAATTCAGCCACTGCCACCGCTTGCACCACTGGGGCTCACGCCGTTGGCGATTCCTACAAACTAATTGAGCGTGGCGCTGCCGACGCTATGATTTGTGGTGGTGCGGAAGCTACCATTACTCCGCTAGGCGTTGGCGGCTTTGCTGCCATGCGCGCACTGTCCACCCGCAATGACGAACCGCAGCGCGCATCCAGACCCTGGGATCGGGATCGCGATGGGTTTGTGATTGGGGAAGGGGCTGGAGTACTGCTGTTGGAAGAACTGGAATTCGCTAAAAAGCGTGGCGCCAAAATCCTGGCAGAAATAGTCGGCTACGGCATGGGTGCCGATGCTTTCCATATTACCTCCCCGGCTGAAGATGGCGATGGCGCATATCGGGTGATGCGTGCCGCCATGAAGGACGCTCAAATTGAGCCTTCGGCCATCGACTACATCAATGCTCATGGCACCAGTACCGAAGTCGGAGATCGCATTGAGACCATCGCCATTAAGCGATGCTTTGGAGATTATGCCAAGACGGTGGCCATCAGCTCTACAAAATCCATGACCGGCCATCTGCTGGGTGGAGCTGGCGGGTTGGAAGCCGGCATTACTGTATTGGCCATTCGCGATCAAATTGCTCCACCGACGATTAATCTGGAAAATCCTGCTGCAGGCTGCGATCTGGATTATGTGCCAAACGTCGCACGACCTATGAAGATCGACTATGCTCTTTCCAACTCCTTCGGATTCGGCGGAACCAACGGGAGTCTAATCTTTAAGCGCTACACGGAATAGTTCATGAAAATTCTGGTTGCCATAAAACAAGTACCTTCGCGTGACTCCGCAATTCGAGTCAACGGCTCTGGCCAATGGGTGGACGAATCCGATTTGACGTTCGAGATTAACGAGCCCGATGCTTACGCTCTGGAAGAAGCTTTACAGTTGAAAGAGAAGCATGGCGGCGAAGTTGTAGCACTGTGTGCAGGACCGGCGCGGGCTGCCCAAACCATTCGAGAAGCACTGGCTAAGGGTGCCGATAGAGCGATCCACATTGAAGGCGACAACTTTGATTCGTTGGACACTTTGGCATTGGCAAAATTGTTGGCCGCAGCAGCCGATCCTGAAAAGCCTGATTTAATCCTTACCGGCCTGCAATCGGACGATTTAGGATCTGGCCAAACCGGCGTGATTATGGCGGAATTGATGGGGCTTCCGCACGGCACCCTGATCATGGCCGTGGAAAAAACGGAGAACAGTATTCGCGTCAAACGGGAGCTGGAAGATGGCTGGTTTCAACATGTCACCATGCCCTTGCCCGCAGCCCTCACCATTCAAAGTGGCATCAATAAACTGCGCTATGCCACATTGATGGGCATCAAGAAAGCGAAGAGCAAAGAGATTAAAGTATTGGCGGCTGCTAGCCTTGGAGTGGCATCTGAACCCCAAGTGCAACGGTTGAAAGTATACGTTCCCAGTCGCACCAAACAAGCGATGATCTTCGAAGGTTCGGCAAAGGAATCAGCAGCCAAGTTGGTTGAAAAACTGAAATTCGAGGTGCGGGTAATATGAGTATTCTGGTGATCCTCGAACAGGCGAATGGCAATTGGCATCGGATGAGTTGGGAAACGCTGGCTGCCGGGCAGGAACTGGGTTCCTCATTGGGTTTACCAGTTGCCGCTGCAGTGATTGGCGAAGCGAAAGAAGCGGCCGAAAAGAAGCTGGACCGGGTTTATACAATTCCAGCGATTGAGTACACTGCCGATGGATACACCGCCGCGCTAGAACAACTGGTGCGCCACGTAAATCCCAAAATTGTATTGTTTCCACACACCTATCAGGTTCGCGATTTTGCTCCCAAACTGGCCACACGATTTGGCAGGGTGTTAGTAAGTGACGTAGTGAAATGTCGCACTGAATCTGCTGGATTGGTGTTGGTTCGCCAGCTATTTCAAGGCAAGCTCAACATGGATCTTCAAATCACCGGCAATGGTCCGCAGTTCCTTTCGCTGCAGGCCGGAGCCTATCGGGCAGATGCGCTACAGGCAGGCTCGGCCCCGGTGGAAGTCTTCACAGTAACTTACGATGGCGTTGTTTTGCGGCAGAAACCGGAACCACCATATCGCGAAGCTTCCAGAGCCGTGGATTTGACAGCGGCGGAATTTATTGTGAGCGTGGGCCGCGGCATTAAAGAAAAAGAAAATATTCCCATTGTCGAGGAACTGGCCAAAGTGCTTGGAGCGGAACTGGCTGCTTCCCGCCCGATCATTGACAACGGCTGGCTTCCCATGGAGCGTCAAGTGGGAAGTTCCGGACAAACGGTTGCTCCGAAAGTATACATGGCTGTAGGAATCAGCGGGGCCATTCAACATTTGGTGGGTATGAAAGGGGCCAAGTGCATTGTGGCCATCAACAAAGATGCCAACGCCCCTATTTTTGAAGTAGCCGACTACGGAATTGTGGGCGATCTTTTTGAAGTAGTTCCGGCCCTGATTGAAGAAGTGAAGAAAGCCAAAGCACAGTAGTTCAGGGTGCCAGCCGGTCCAACTTCCAGCCTGCATCGGTAAGGCTATATTGCAATCGGTCATGCAATCGGCTGCGTCGGCCCTGCCAGAATTCAATGCACTTTGGAACAACACGATATCCACCCCAAAATGGGGGTCGGTCAATTGCCGTTCCTCCATACTTGCTATCCAGGGTATTCCATTCTTTTTCTAACTCTTCCCGATTCTTTAGCACAGCACTCTGTCGCGATACCCAGGCCCCAAGTTGGCTTCCTCTGGGGCGTGTAGCGAAATAAGCCTCAGATTCTTCTGCCGTTACTTTTTGGGCGTCCCCTTGAATGCGCACCTGCCGTTCAATTTCACGCCAATGGAAGACAACGGCACAAGCAGCATTTGCGGCCAGATCGGACCCTTTTTGACTTTCATAGTTCGTGTAAAAGGTGAAGCCCCGCTGGTCATACCCTCGCAATAAAACAATCCGTGCCGATGGCGTGCCATCCGCTGATGCGGTGGCCAGTGTCATTGCTTCCACATCCAAAACCTGAGACGCCATGGCTTGCTTGATCCAAAGTCCGAATTGGGCAATGGGGTCCGGCAAGACGTCCGTTATATCCAAGGTGGCGGCTGTGTAGTCACGCCGCAAAGCGATTAAAGTTTCGTCCATTGGTTGTTTGATTATCCCCCAGGCTGAAAGTGTGTTTTATCTGTTGTGACAACAAATTCAGGTTTCTATGGAGGGTGATAATGTATGGGTGAAGTTGGTAGGCGCGGCAGGACTCGAACCTGCGACCACCGGCTTAGAAGGCCGGTGCTCTATCCAGCTGAGCTACGCGCCCCTTCTTATAGTTTAATCGAACTCCCCCATGTTAGTCTCAAGGAATGCGTATTGCTTTTGTCGTACTTCTACTGGCTCTCACCAGTTGTTCCTCTTACAATCAGCCTACGGCCACCCTGGAATCGGGATTCTCTGATTTTGTGGATAACTACTTCAAGGCGTCCTTCGAATACAGTCCTACCTTTGCCACTGCCTCCGGCTATCATGCCTACGACAATAAATTGGACGATCTTTCCGCTGCTTCAATATCCAAACGAATCGCCAGACTGAAAGAGTTCGAAAAGCAATTGACTGGCTTCAATGCGCTGAAGGGTGATGAAGCGATTGATGCCGAGTTCCTTCAGTCGCAGATTTCCGCCGAGCTTTACGAATTGGAAACCCTTCAAACCTGGAAAAAGAATCCCATGGGCTACGTTAGTTTGGCGGGCTCCGCCGTGGATGGGTTAATGAAACGGAATTTCGCACCGGCTAAAGATCGATTGAACGCCGTCACAACCCGCCTGGCTTTGATTCCGGCCACGTTTGTTTCCTTGCGGGAAAATGTTTCCAATCCTCCTAAAGAGTTCACTGATTTGGCGATTCGCATGGCGCAAGGGTCGGCAGGATTCTTTGAAAAAGAAGTATCCGCCTGGGCCGTAACCGCAGCGGAAGGGGACCAGACGGCTCTGGCCAGCTTCAACACGGCCAATGCCAAGGTTGTTGCTGAAATCAAGAATATGGCCAATTGGCTGAAGACAGATTTGAAGCCAGTATCCAAAGGCAGCTTTGCAATTGGCGCGGAAGCATTTTCAAACAAGCTCCTTTACGAGGAAATGGTTGATATCCCGCTGGCCAAGCTCTTGGTCATTGGGCAGGACAACCTGGAAAAGGATTATCGTGACTTTGTAGAGACTGCCCATAAAGTGAACAATCTAAAAGGGCCTGCCGCAGTGATGGCATCTTTGTCGGACGATCATCCTTCAGCGGAACGGTTAATTCCGGCCACCCGGCAAACACTTGCCGGGATACGTAAATTTCTTATCGATCACAAAATCATCACGCTGCCCAATGAAAACATGCCCTTGGTGCAGGAAACACCTCCATACGCTCGCAATGGCAGTTTTGCTTCCATGGATTCCCCCGGTGCCTTCGAAAATCGAGCGGAGGAATCCTTCTACTACGTCACTCCGCCGGAAAAAGAGTGGGATAACAAGCACGTAGAGGAGCATTTGCGCCTCTATAACCGTCCTGTAATGGACATTATTACCATCCACGAGGCCTTTCCTGGTCATTTTACGCAGTTTTTGTACTCAAAACAGTTCCCCGGTAAGACCAGAAAGCTACTTTCTGCCTCCAGCAACTCTGAAGGTTGGGCGCATTACAGCGAGCAAATGATGATTGAAGACGGATTTTCTGGAAGTGACCCCAAACGGAAACTGGCCCAATTGTCAGAAGCCCTACTGCGCGATTGCCGATACGTTGCCGGTATCAAAATGCATACGGAAGGCATGACCGTTGAGCAGGCCGCTAAACTTTTTGTAGAGAAAGGTTTTCAGGAAAAAGCCAATGCCTATGAAGAAGCCCGGCGGGGTGCATATAATCCAACTTATCTTTACTACACATTGGGAAAGTTGCAGATTTATAAGCTGCGCCAGGATTACCAAAGGACGAAGGGTCCGGAATACTCTTTGCTCAGTTTTCATGATGAATTCATCAAGATTGGACCATTGCCATTGAAGTTGATCCGCAAGATTCTGCTGCCTCTGGACAGATCTCCAACACTCTGACAATCGTGAACCGTAACCTTTTCCCTTACTAAACCGTTTACAATAATGAAAGCGTGATGCGTAAAAACCTTCTTAGACTGACTGGCTACCTGTTTGCCCCGATGCTGGTGCTCACTTCTTACGCCCAAACACCGGCTAGTTTCGACAAATCCGTCCTTCCCGTCATCAACAAATCCTGTGCCCCGTGCCATAACGATCGCATGGCGTCTGGTGGTTTGAACCTCGGCCTGTTTGCAGTGCCTGCTTCGGTCACCGAGCAGCGCGAAGGTTGGGAACACATTATTCAAAAAGTGCGCAGTGGCGAAATGCCTCCCAAAGGGATGCCTCGGGTTACTGAACAGCTTAACGCCATGACGCAGTTTATTGAAGCCGAGTTTGCCCGCGCTGATAAAAACGTGAAGCCTGATCCAGGCCGTGTCACCGCGCGTCGGCTGAATCGAAATGAGTACTCCAACACGATTCGAGACTTGCTAGCTGTCGACTTTCGTGCTGAGAAAGATTTCCCCTCGGACGATTCCGGTTATGGGTTCGACAACATTGGCGATGTTCTGACCATCTCCCCGATCCTGATGGAAAAGTACGTGATAGCTGCGGAGCGCATTGCGGCTCGCGCCATTGGGGCTGACCCGCTGCCGAAGCCGCTGGAAGCTGAATATTCAAAGAAGAACGCCAATATCCGCCGCTTGGATCGGAGCAATATTGAAGCTACCCATCGGGTGGATTTCGATGGCGAATATACGATTCGGATTGGTCTGCCGGGCGAACGCGCGGCTGACGCCAAGGCCGTGAAGATGGGCTTCTGGATGGATGGCAAGCTGCTTCACACCATGGACGTGGAAACCAAGCCGTCGAAGATGGTGGCATTTAATCCGTATTCGGAAGAAGAATTCAAGTTGACGCTGCCCGAAGGGGATCACGTTTTTCGGGCTGGCTTCATGAATGATGAATTCGCCAAGACGCTGGACGAAAAAGAAGCTTTCAGCGATAAGAAAAACAAATTCCCGAACATGATGTGGTTCCTGGGCCCCTATTCTTCCAAAGTAGAGAAGCCCAGCCGCAAGAAAATCCTGATTTGCGATCCTAAAACCGGTGATGTCTGTGTCGAAAAGATCCTTTCCGAACTTGCCCACAAAGCGTATCGTCGTCCAGTTTCTAAAGTAGACACCGCCGGGCTTATGAAGTTCGTCCGCATGGCTAAGGCTGAAGGGCAATCCATGGAGCAAGGCATCCAATTGGCCATTACGGCCATGTTGGTATCCCCACACTTTTTATTCCGAATTGAGCGCGACGTAAATCCGACCGATGCTGCCGCTGTGCATAAGATCACCGACCTGGAACTGGCATCTCGCTTAAGCTACTTTTTGTGGAGTTCCATGCCTGACGATCAACTTCGTGGGCTGGCTGAAGCGGGGAAATTGCGCACGGCTGGTGTTCTGGAAGGGCAAGTGAACCGCATGTTGGCCGATGAAAGATCTGCCGCCTTTGCTAATAACTTTGCTGGGCAATGGCTGGAAGTTCGCAACCTGGATAGTCTGAAGCCCGATCCGAAGAAGTTTCCAGACTGGAACCCTGAACTTCGGGATGCCATGAAAACGGAAACGCGCATGTTCTTCGAATACATGCTGCGGGAAAATCGTCCTCTGCCAGAATTCATTGACGCCAAGTACACATTCTTAAACGCCCGGTTGGCCAAGCATTATGGCATTGCTGGAGTGGAAGGCCCTGAATTCCGCAAGGTGGAACTGACTACAGACCAACGTGGCGGAATTTTGAGTCATGCTAGTGTGCTGGCGGTTTCCAGCTATCCTACGAGGACTTCTCCGGTGATTCGTGGCAAATACATTTTGCAGAATATTCTGGGCGCACCACCGCCCCCACCTCCGCCGGATGTTCCAACACTGGATGAAGATCAAGTGGCCAATGCTGGTTCTATGCGTCAGCAGATGGAAAAACATCGGACCAACGCCGTTTGCGCTTCCTGCCACAATCGCATGGATGTGTTGGGATTCGGCCTGGAAAATTACGATGCACTGGGCAAGTGGCGCACCAAGGACGGGACGTTTCCCCTGGATGTAAGTGGGATTTTCCCCAACGGCAAGGAGTTCTCCACCCCTGCTGAAATGCGAGTTTTGTTGAAGGAAGAAGTCCCTCAGTTTGCGCGCTGCATCACAGAAAAAATGTTGACTTACTCTTTGGGTCGCGGTTTGGAACGTTACGATCGCCGCACGATTGAGGACATTGATCAAAAGAACGCCGCTGCGGGATATCCATTCCAGGGTTTAGTTCTTGAAATTGTGAAAAGTTTGCCGTTTCAAATGCGGCGTGGTGAGTTGGTTAGTAGCGATAAAAAGGTGAAATCCAAGGAGATTGCCCAACGATGATTACGAATAAAGTACTTGCCCGTAGATCCTTCCTGCGTGGCCTGGGCACAGCGATTGCGCTACCAGTGTTAGATGCCATGGCTCCAGCCTTCGCGTCGCAGTTGCCTGGAAAGACTCCCATTCGGATGGGCTTCGTGTATGTCCCCAACGGTATGGACATCCGCAATTGGAACCTGGATTACGAAGGCAAGCTGGGTAAGCTTTCCCGCATCATGTCCCCGCTGGAACCTTTTAAAGACGACATGACCGTATTTGGGAACCTCACCCAAAACAATGGTCGCGCGCTTTTGGATGGAGCTGGAGACCATGGTCGTTGCGCTGGCGCTTACCTCACCGGTGTGCATGTAAAGAAGTCCGCTGCCGATATTCACAGCGGCATTTCCTGCGATCAGATTGTGGCCAATAAGATTGGCAGTCAAACTCGCTTCCCATCGCTCGAACTGGGCATGGACGACGCTCGTCAGGCAGGTGATTGCGATTCAGGCTACTCGTGTGCCTACACCAACAACTTGGCTTGGCGCAGTGAAACACAGCCGCTACCTCCTATTCTTGATCCAAGGGCTTTGTTTGAACGTTTATTCGGTGCCGATGCCGGTTTGACTCCAGAGCAGCGCGGACGCCGCAATAAGTTCCGCCGCAGCATTCTGGACTTTGTTTCCGACGATACCCGCAAGCTGGAATCGAACCTGGGTCCTACGGATCGCCGTAAATTGGACGAATATCTTTCTTCCATCCGCGAAGTGGAACGAATGTTGGAGCGTGCTGAAAAAGACAACGCCCAAATTGATCCGCACATGCCCAAGCCCTATGGCGTGCCTGCTGATTTCGCCGAGCACTTCAAGCTAATGACCGACATGATGACCATTGCCATGCAGGCTGATTTGAGCCGCGTGTTCACCTTCATGGTCACCCGCGAAGGATCATTGCGTTCGTATAGAGAGCTGGGTATTCCCGATGGCCATCACCCGTTGACTCACCATCGCAACGACCCGGCATTAATGGAAAAAGTCGCCCAGATCAACACCTATCATGTGAAGCAGTTCGCTGGTTGGATGGAAAAGCTGAAGAGCATTAAAGAAGGGGATCGGTCGCTGCTGGATAATTCGATGATCGTTTACGGTGCTGGGCTGTGCGACGGCAATCGTCATAATCACGAAGATCTGCCCACTGTTTTGCTGGGACGTGGCGGAAATACCATCACCCCCGGACGCCGAGTGGTTGTACGTCGGGAAACGCCAATTACGAATCTGCACTTGTCGATGATGGATCGAATGGGCGTCAATGTGGATCATTTTGCTGATTCCACGGGTCGCCTCAACGGTCTGAACCTGAGCTAATCACGACCATGCAATTTCCTCAAGGTAAGCCGCCTGTTGGCATAATTTTCGATTCGGCGATGGGTAGCCGCATTGATGATGTTTTAGCCATGGCGCTGATCTATGGGCTGGACAGCAAAAATGAAGCCCGCATGGTTTCAGTCAGCGTTAGCCGTTCCAACATCAGCTCGGCCTCGTTCAGCGAAGCGATTGGGCGCTTTTACGCAGGTGCAGTGAGTGGGGATTTTGGTGCCATTGGTCGCAATTTACCGGTCGGTTTAGCTACCGATGGTCGCATCAATGGCGAAACGCCGATGCTGTCCGTGCCATTGGATAAAAAAGATAAAGACGGTAAGCCCGTTTATGTCCACGGCATTCATCAACTGGTGGATACTGCGGAAGTTTCGGCGTTGATCCGTAACGCGTTTACCTCGCAGTATGATCAAAACTGTATTGTGGTTCTGGCAGGTCCGGCGACGAACTTAGTTCAGACTCTGCGCTTGCCTTACGTAAAAGAATTGATATCGCAAAAGGTTCGCCTGCTGAGCATTGTCGCCGGAGATTTTGGCGGTGGTCCAGCGGAGTTCAATATCAAGGCCGACGTTGCTGCTGCGCGCGAGCTGTTCGCTGAATGGCCAACGCAAATCATAGTGGCTGGGGCCGAACTGGGAGCCCAGTTAAAGTACCCCGCTAGCAGCATTGAAAGCGATTTTTCTTACACGCAAGATCACCCTGTGGTGGACGCTTACAAAGCGTTTCGAGCCATGCCATACGATGCCCCTGCACCCGGTGTTGCCGCAGTGTTGGCCGCTATCCGTCCCAAAGAGAGCTATTTTAAGATGTCCCCTTCAGGCACGATTAAAGTGCTGGACGACGGTCGTACACAGTTTATTGCCTCTCCCACAGGGAAACATCAATATCTGATTTCTGATCCTGAAAAGAAGGATGCGGTGCAGAAGGTGATGATTGAATTGGTGAGTGCCAAGCCAGTTCCCAAGGCACCACGCATCCGACGGAATCAGAAGAAAGATGCGGTGGACCCAGCCAAGCCCGCTGTGTTGGAAGTGCCACCTCCACCAGTTAAAGAGTAATCTGAACCAACCGTTCCTGGGGTGCGCGGTTCGATACATTTTCTAATTTCAAAACGCCCCGCGGACAAACTTCTGCGCACAGCCCGCAGCCGACGCAGGATGCCCGGGTGAAGCTTTCGTTTGATTGCGCGTAAGAGCGAACGTCAATTCCCATCTCGCAATATTTGGAACAGAGCCCGCAGGAAATGCACATGTTCTTCTTCACCGTAATGCGGTAACGACCGATCTTTTGCACCATTCCCAACAGTGCCGCCATGGGGCAAAAATTACGACACCAAACGCGGGTGCCGCCAATTGGATACAAACCCACACCGACGACTCCGGAAAGCATGGTGCCAACAATCAGCCCATAAAATGATTGAAATTTATAGGTGAACGCTGCCAGATCGGGATGCTTGGGTCCCACGGCGTAGGTGGTGAACAGCAGTGCCGTAAGGACGATGCAGATAGCTAGCACGGAGTAGATTGCGGCCTTTTCAAACTTCCAGGCTGTAGTTGATTTGTTCGACAAATGACGGAAGGGTTCCCCCGCTGTATTGGCCAGCCCGCCGCATCCGCAGACCCAGGAACAGTACCAGCGCTTGCCGAAGAATGCTCCAGCAATGGGAACCAACAACAACGAACCAGCAAAGCTGAACAGAATGATTGGTAGCGGGTAATGGAAGATGGTGTTGGGCGTCAGGTAGTCCAGCTTCAACGGCCAGAAGTAGCTGAAATAATATTCCGGCTGATGAATGGCTTTCAGAAATTGAGGTAACGCGAAGGCCAACACCGATTGCACGAACATCACCACGCAGGTTCGAATCACCTGATAGCGGTTGTGCCGGTAACGTCTGATGACGAAGATTCCACCGCCCACTATGGCTATTGTATAGAGCAGTCCGTAGAGGGTCCACTTCCCATCTAAGCCGATGCTTTGGGCAATGGGCGTGAACCACTCAGTGAAGTAGAGCGCAAGGTAGAATCCGGTCAACAAAGCGGCCAGGATCCACGCAGAAATTCCACGATTGGTGATGTCATGCGTGAAGCGGTCGTAAGTGGTTTGGCGAATCATTTGCTTCCCCTTTGGAAGTTGAAGTTGAGTGGCAGTCTGCCGAATTCTCCATCGAATTGTGCTTCGTGCAAGCGGTTCATCACATATTCCGGCGTGCGTCGTTCGGTGATCCAGCGTTCGAAGAATTCATGATTCCAACGCGAGCCCAGCATGTTGAATCCCGTTACTGCCGAATTTTCCCAACTGACGCGGATGCTGATTTCCTTTCCTTCCACGCGATGGTAGAAGCTTTCGGCACCTAATTTCCCAGTAGTGGTGAATTCGATATCGAAGAACTTAGAGCTGTTATAAAAGATGGGAGGACGGTAGTCGATTGCGTCTCCAAGAATAGATTTGGCGGCCAACTCACCTTGTCGTTTGGCGCTGTACCAGATCTGTTCGACCAGGCCAGTGGATGCAAGTTCGACGCAATCGCCAGCGGCCCAAACATGGGGCAGGGAAGTGCGAAACGCCGAATCCACCAGGATTCCCCGGTTCACTTTCGGCGCAGTCCTGGTGGCAGCCAGCCATTCTATGGAAGGGTGAACTCCTACTGCGACACCTAGCAATTCCACATCATAGCGTTTCCCGGAACTGCCGATGACGGCTTCGACCTTGCCAGAGTTATTCGATTTTATTTCCACCACAGATTCTTCCAACAGCACGTTCACACGATGATGGCGCATGTGTTCGGTCACCATGGCGGCTTCTTCTTTATCCAGTGCGGCAGGCCAGTACCAGGGATCGCGAACCATGAAATCCACTTTCATTCCGTGATGCACCAGACACTCCACCAGTTCAATTCCAATCAATCCGCCACCCACCACAACCGCATTTCCACCCAGTCTGGTGTGCTTTTCACACTGTTCCAAATCTTGAAGTGTTACAAAGTTAACCATGCCCTGTTTGGCTGCACTGACCCCTGGGACGTTCAATTGATTTGGACTCGAACCAGTGGCCAGCAACAGCGCGTCGTACTGCATGGCTTGACCGGATTGTAGCGTGATCATCTTGGCGGAAGCGTCGATATCCGTTACCCGGTCGCGCACTCTGGCTATGCGTTGTGCGTCGAACGACTTGCGCTCCAGCGGTTCCAGATCACGCAGGGTCATGCGGTCCATGTAGGCGTACATCAATGCTGTGCGGGAAAAGAAATAGTCACTCTCTCCGCTGATCAACGTGATTTTTGCAGCACTCTCCCGCTCCCGCAAAGTCAAGGCTGCGGTGATGCCCGCCACTCCGTTTCCGATTACTACAAAATGCATTTTCTGTACATCCCTTCAGACTGGAAAAATATTCCAAAGCCCATGTTTTGGGATAGAATTACCCTAAGCTTCTATCATTCCATGAAGACGATATTGCTAACAGATATTATTCACGGTCTGCGTATGCTGCGACGAGCTCCAGTGTTTACGACGGTGGCCATCCTTTCCATCGCACTCGGGGTGGGTGCGAATACGGCCATCTTCCGGGTTGTTGATCAACTCCTACTGCGGGAACTGCCGGTGCAACGTCCAGCGGAACTGGTGACCATTCAACGCGTGGATTCAACTGGCGTGAGCACCAGGCATTCCACCCAATTGTTCGATTTCCTTAGGGAACGGAGCCAAACGCTTGGCGGCATCACGGCATCGGGCTTAGGAAATTGGGAACCGGATAAAGAGCTGGCCAGCGGCGAAAATCATTTGATAGCCTTTGTCGCAGGAAACTTTTTTCAGTTTCTTGGACTGCAGGCCGCAGCGGGCAGACTGATCTCTCCTTCCGATGACAAGCTTGCTACCGATGGTCCGGTTGTAGTGCTGGATTATGAATTTTGGCAGCAGAAGTTTCAAGGTGATCCCAAAGTGGTGGGGACTTTATTGCGCGTGAATCGCGAGCCTTTGATGATTGTCGGAGTTGCCCCACAAGGGTTCTTTGGAATTGAGGTAAGCAACCGTCCCCAGATCTACATCCCCATGCAATTGCAACCTCGAATCCAGAAGGGAAAAGACTTCATCACGAATTCGAAAAAATGGGTCATACACTGGCTTTCGTTAGTTGGTCGACCCAAACCGGGCCTGTCCGCACAGCAAGCGCAATTGGAGTTGACCAGTTTGCTTGCTGGCTTCAATAAGGAACGCAGTGGGGGCGATTTGAACGAGAATATCGAAACCATATCCCTGGCATCTGGTGCGCGGGGAATTTCTGATTTGCGGGAAAAATATTCACGTCCACTGCAGTTCCTGATGGCGTCTGTTGCGTTGATTTTGTTGATTGCCTGCGTAAACGTAGCCAATCTATTATTGGAACGTGCCAGCGCGCGGCGTAGGGAGATTTCCATACGTCTGGCTCTAGGTGCCAGTCGATGGCGAATTTGCCGTCAACTGCTGACAGAGGGCTTGTTGATCGGCCTACCCGGTGGAGCGCTGGGCCTGTTGTTTTCCGACTGGGGGAGCAAGGGGCTATCGGCATGGGTTGGTTTCCCGCTGAAGGAAACCGTGGATATGAATCTGGATTGGCGAATCTTGGCGTTCACTTTGACGCTGTCCATTCTAACTACAGTGTTGTTTTCTCTAGCCCCATTGTTCACGACGGCGCGTCAGGATATTCAAGCCTCCATAAAAGATCAAGGGGCCAGTGGACCTTCGTCATCTTCAGGTAAATTAGCCAAAGCCTTGGTGGTTCTGGAAACGTCGCTGGCGTTGGTCTTGTTGGTTGGGGCCGGGCTATTTTTTTCCTCGCTTCAAAACTTGCGTCACCTGCCAACAGGGTTCCGCAGTGATGGAGTTTTGCAAGTGCAGATCAATCCTAGCTGGGGTGTATCAGAAAATAAGCACGAGGTGAAATACGAAAAGCTGGAAAGGGAATTGTCTGCGCTGCCCGGTGTTGAAGCGGTAGGATTCTCAACGCGCGGATTCCTGCATTTCAGTTCCTCGAAATTGCCTGGCATCCGCACTCGTGACTTTCAACCGCGTAAACCGGAAGACGCTGTGGTGGATTTTGCTGCCGTTACCAACGGATATTTCAGCGCATCAGGATTGCCTCTGCTGGCCGGTCGGACCTTCAACCCTAACGATGCCACGCGGGACGAGTTTGCCATCGCCGTGATCAATCAAACCATGGCCAGGCGCTTCTGGACAAAAGGGAATCCAGTTGGGGACTATGTTTCGTTCGGCCCGGAATCGGAAAACGTGCGGTCCCTAATCGTTGGCGTTGTGGGCGATGCCAAGTACAACGAATTGCGTGAAGACCTGCAGCCCATGCTGTATTTTCCGCATCGCAAAGATGGGTGGCCCCTGGGCTTTGGCTTAATCAAATCGAAGGGTAACTTGGCAGACTTAACGGAACCGGTGAGTCGGATTGTGCAGGCTGAAGGAACAGATTTGTTTTTGAGTTCGGAAAAATTGACCTGGCAAGTGGAACAGTCGCTACAGCGGGAACAGTTGCTGGCTTCGTTGTCCGGCTTGTTTGGAATGATCGCGCTGGCCTTGGCGTCAATGGGGATCTATGGGGTGATTGCTTATTCTGTCACCCGGCGGACGGCGGAAATGGGGTTGCGCATGGCACTGGGCGCGATGCCTGGGCAGGTGGTTTGGATGATGTTGCGGGAATCTTTACTGCTGGCCGGGTGGGGTGTTTTGGTTGGACTCCCAGCGGCTTACTTGTTAGTGGAAATGGTGAAGAGCTTACTGTTCGGCGTTGATCGGTCTACGAATTTTCTGCACATGGCAGGGGCGGCGCTGGTGCTTTTATTGACCGCGATGTTAGCTGGAATTGCCCCGGCATTACGAGCGTCGCAGGTATCTCCGCTAGCTGCTTTGCGCTGTGATTAATGCGAGTGTGGACTAAACCCCTATTCTACGACAGCCGTGAATGCGGTCAAAATCGCTATCAAAAGTGCAAATGCCTTCCAGTTTATAGCTATACACAACTGCTGCATGCACGGCGTCACGTGCTGAAAGGGACGGGTCGACATCGGCCAACTTCTTGGCCTGATCCATCACTACGGCAGTTACTGCAAGCACTTCCGGGAATAATTTACGGGCTAGTTCGTAGACTTTCTTGCCATCTGGCCAGCGATTCAATGCCAGATAGCGATGGAGGATTTCCTGCAGCACTTCTGCATCAATGGTAGCTTCCATTTCACCACTGGCAACTCGTCGAAGAATTGCAAGAGACGGGGCCTTGTTGGGATGTTCGGCCCCGGCGGAATACATCAGAATGTTCGTGTCAATCAGGATCATGTTAGCGGTTGAACGGCTGGTACCGATTCCCGCTTCATTTCTGCAGGAGTGCCCACAGGCAGGCTGAGAAAGGCCAGCGCGTCGACTGCAGCCATCCGCTCGGCATTGGTAGTCAGCATATATCGAACACGACACGCTTCACGGACCAGTTCGCCAACACTGGTGTGGCGCTGTTCGGCAAGTCGGGTAAGGAAGTCATATTGGTCTGGAGAAAAGAGAATGGTGGTTTTTTTGGTTAACGCTAGGTCATAAGCTGGTGCGGTAGCTGTTGCTGATTGCATATCCATATCCTCATCTGGATAGTAACATGAAACGAATTTGAATGAAAGAGAAAAGAAGGATATTCTTGAAAGCCCTTAAGAATGTGAGAAATATCCGTCTGTCCCTGATTGATTGATGACGCTTTATGCTGCGGTCAAGGCTTTGCCCATGGATTCAACTAGTAAGGTCACATTTTCCTTCGTTGAACCTTCGCCCATCAGCCCTATGCGCCAGATCTTGCCCGCTAATTGGCCGAACCCGCCGGCGATATCAATGCTGTAGTGATCCAGCAAATACTTGCGGATCTTCATATCGTCCTTGCCTTCGGGAATGATGGGAGTGTGTAGAGTCCAAAGTCGATGAGGATTGTTCACTAGCATCTTCAAACCCAGCCCTTCCAGACCTGCAATCAACTCCAGATGGTTGGCTTTATGACGGGCGAAGCGGGCTTCCACACCCTCTTCAGCAATCAGTGCTAATCCTTCTCGGAGAGCGTAAAACATGCTGATGGGGGCCGTGTGGTGATAGCGTTTTTGTCCGCCGAAGTATTCGTCGAGCAACTTGAAATCCAGGTACCAAGTGCGATTGGACGTCTGGCGAGCCCGTAACCGATTCATCGCATTTTCACTTACTGTGATAGGAGATAGACCAGGAGGGCAGCTTAACCCCTTTTGCGAACAACTAAAGGCGATATCAATGCCGGTGGCATCCACGTTGATGGGCATGGTGCCCAGCGACG
>JANMWO010000687.1:0-8497 GCA_031394025.1 Acidobacteriota bacterium | reverse complement strand
CCGGCGATGATTGCGGCCCAGATAAGAAGGCCACAAAACAAAATTACTAATCGACGATGAGATTTGGGTTCAACCCTGATTTCTGTCATTTGTTTCTCCAACACCAACGCACAAGCCCTGGGGGCATGTGCGGTTTTTGGGGGAGGTGGGGAGATTGCCGCGCCTAAGAGTGGACCGAGTCCGGCTGGACTCCCTCAAAACTGAGGAAATAAAGGGAATGGAACAAAAGAGGAGGACCTTCCGGAGGATCTTGGATGAGTCCGTTAATAAAATGTTGAGTCCAACCGGACTCGTTCCACTCTCAAAGCGCGTCATAAAAATTCACTAAATTTACTTCCCGACTTTCACGTTCATGGCAAAACTGGAATCCAGATTCGGGTTCAATAAAACTACCCGATCCGGTGCTGCTTGAAAATCCTGCTGCTTGGCTGCTTTGGCTAATTCCGCAGGGCTCAACAAGCGGGCACGTTCTGTTTCAAGGGCTGCTTTCTCTGTCACCAACCCGGACTTTTCCTGCTGCAATTGATGAATTCGGTAACCGGCCATCAGGTTATAAGCAGATGGCAACAGCAGGCCAATCAACAATGCCATGCCCACTGCGGCACTTCCCAAAGCTTTCAAGCTGGTCAGGTTATCGTCGGGATTCACAGCTCGTACCACACGGCTGTTGTCCACCGGCTTTCTATGCAGCCAGATGTCTTCCATAGGGAGCGCCCGCAATGAACAATCTTCCACGGCATAGGCACGGTTGCCGGGGGTGTCATTTGTATCTTGACCGGTTTGAAAAAAATTGTAGATTCGTGTCCCCAGAGTTCCCATATTGCCCCCTTGCTATGTCATTTCCACTAAGCGTAATTTTGCACTGCGACTCGCTGCATTCGCGTTGATTTCCGCTGCCGTTGGCTTCATTACGTGCTTCGTCAAAATCTTGGCCTTACCTTCTCTTGCCCACTGTTGGAACTGCTTCTTCAACAGTCGATCTTCCAACGAATGGAAGCTGATCATCGCCACTCGCCCGCCAGACTGCATTAAATCGGGAATCACGGCAAGGAGAGATTCAATCTCATCCAACTCACCATTCACCACAATGCGCAGGGCTTGAAAACTCAATGTTGCCGAATGAATTTTACCCATCCGGGGCGCTGCAGATTGAATCACGTCAGCCAAATGCTTAGTGGTTCGGATCGGCCTCGCCCTCATGATGGCCCTAGCTATGTGGCGGCTCCTCCTTTCCTCGCCATACTTGTAAATCAAGTCGGCGAGTTCCTTCTCTGGCGTAAAATTCACAATGTCTGCGGCCGTTTCCCCTTCACTGCGATCCATGCGCATATCTAACGGCCCATCGGACATGAACGAAAATCCCCGATCCGGTGTGGTTAACTGCATTCTGCTCACACCCAGATCCGCTACAAACCCTTGCGCCTTGGCTGCCTGAAGTGCGGCTAACCGTTCCTTCAAGCGCGAAAACGGCGTGTGTACAAATTCAATCCGGTCAAAACTTTCGGCAGCGTTTTCCGCGCAACTGGCCTTGGCCATTTCCAGCGATTCGGCATCGCGATCACAGCTATACAGCCGTCCGCCGCCATCCAACCGCTTCGCAATCTGGCCACTATGGCCGCCCAACCCTGCCGTTGCGTCAATGTAAGTGCCGTCGGGCTTAATGGCCAACCCTTCCAGCATCTCGGCGCACAGCACCGGAAAATGCACTGTAGTCAAACTAATCCAGCCCTAATTCTTCCAACCGTCGCAACTTCTCTTCCAGGCTTTCTTCTGCCTTGGCCGTGCGTGCTTCGTAGAACGCTTTAGGAAGCACTTCGATATACCCTTTTTTGCCCAACAAATAGGCTGGCTTGTTTTCCAGCTCCAGCAATTCCCGTAATTCCTGCTTCAGCAACAAACGTCCTTGTTTGTCCACTGAAGCCATTTGGCCGTACTTCATCATGATCAGGTAGACATCCTTGGCCGCCTGTTCACGAACGCTGTTCATTAGCGCCTCAGCGGCTGCCCATCCTGAGGATGTGTAGACGCGGGCTGCTTTGCGGTCGGCTGTGGTTACAAAAACTTCCTTGTCCCCAACCGCATTCAAGAACTCCTGAAATTCCGAGGTCAACTTCAGTCTTCCGGCTTCATCGACACGCGTTTCCTTAATCCCAACCGGGATGCGGGCAAGCGGTCTTGAAGTTTCTTCCGACATGGACTCTGAACCAATCCAAACTGCTGTTCAACCACTTTAACCCAGTTTGTTGCCATTAGGAACCAATTTCTTCCATTCCTGACCAGTTCATCTTGCCACAGGGTTCAACAGAATTCAAGAGGTTTTTTAAAGGTGAATTGACTTTAAGTTAAGGGCTGATTTGGGGTTACGGGAGAAGACAAGGCGAAACAAGGAAGAACTACTCAAAATGCGTGTGACTGCCGATAGGTTATAGTACTCTGACATAAGATGAAGCTCTACGACCTTGACCCCGGCCCCGAATGTCCTGAAATTGTTCGGATGATTGTGGAAATCCCTAAGGGGTCCACGAATAAGTATGAATATGACGGTGACTTGGGGATGTTCCGGTTAGACCGGGCACTCTATTCGCCCATGCACTACCCTGGCGATTACGGCTTCATTCCTGGCACGCTGGCGGAAGACAACGATCCACTGGACGTCCTGGTGTTGGTGCAGGAGCCTAGTTTCACTGGTTGCCTGCTGGAAGTGCGCCCGGTAGGGGTCCTAAACATGGTGGACGAAAAGGAAGGCGACCAGAAAGTGCTGGCCGTGCCCACCAAAAATCCACGTTACGATCAGATCCACACCATGGACCAGATATTTACCCACGTGCGTCGCGAAATTGAGCACTTTTTCACCATCTATAAAGAACTGCAAGGTTCCGTTCCGAAAATGGATGGATGGGGCGGTCCGAAGGAAGCGCGCATGGCTATTATGGAATCTCGGGCACGATACTTTGAATCGAAAGTGCCCAAATAGGGCGTTTCGCTGGTCTTCCTGGTAAGTCTTTAAATTTCTGGCATCTCCCGTGGATCGCTGGTATATTCATTTCGACACACTGAATACCCGAAGCGGGATTTGGTCCTCAGGCACTTACCGGAGTGACAAATCCTTGAGGGAATGTTAAAAAGGGGCAGATGCCAGCCGCTGCTTTTGCTCCTATTTTTATCCTCTTGCTAGTGGCCTTCCCGATGGTAGGCCAAGCCCAACACCCCAATTTTTCAGGTAACTGGAAGTTAGTGCCACAAGCGAGTAACTTTGCAACGGCCGTTCCACCAAAAGCCATGACGATGAACATAAATCATCGGGAGCCCGCTTTAATGGTGCGTTCAGTCACGACCACGGCACAAGGGGAACAGGCTTCGGAGTATCGTTGGTGGACCGATGGCTACCCGTCAGCCAATACAATTCGCAGCATTGACTACAAGACGCTAGTGAATTGGGAAAGGGGAACGTTGGTGTCTAAGTCGAAGGCAACCACTGCGCAAGGTCCCATTGAGATGACTGACAATTGGACACTCACCGAGGGCGGGAAGCGATTGTCTATCAATCGGATTTTACGGGTCGGGGATCGCCAAGTGGAACAAACGTATTCCTATGATCGCCAATAGTTTTCATGGCCCTGAAATGGACACTTACAGAACGGCGTAAATGTCGTAGGTGACTTCCGCTTTGGCCATATCCACTACTCCTACCCCGTAAGCCTGTATGCGATTCATCCATTCATAAGCCGGATGCGAAGTATAAAATCGTGGAGCTATGCGGATGGGGAATTGGGGTGTGAGAGTTCCGCCCAGAAATTGTTCGTATGAGTCAGGACCTGGATCAGCCACGCCATTGTACACCGTATAGACAAGTGCTCCATCGTGCATTTCAAGGGTTGCGCGAACGTCCACGTTGGCAACTCCATCTTTGCGGATTACGATCCAGTCTGCCCCCACTGGAAGAACTTTTCCTTGACATCGGGGTCCGCTGATGACCCCACCCGCTACATAGAAATTCGCGCGAATTCCTTCAGCAACTGGCCCGATCACTTCAGGCGGCATCTTGAGGGTGACGGTGTAAGTGAAAAGGTGTTCAAATTTGGGTTCGGTCATAGGGGGGCTCCTTCGGATTTATAGAGTAAGTCTACATAGAGTCTACACCAGGCATACATCCGTTTGTCCCTCGGAGCGTAGCGGTATCGGATATATCGCGCGCCCGACTTTATCCTAAGGCGATTACTAAGAGGGTCCTAGGGCTTGTAACTGATTTGGACCGGAACCTTGCCGTGATCTACTGATGATGTTAGCTATTATGCCCGAATTAAAACGGAAACTCGTACCCCTTCTGGGAATTGCATTTGTGGTAGCCATTGTCGCTACTGGCGTGTTTTACGGCCTGTTCGTCGGGGAACTGAAAAGTGCCACCACGCTCATGTCCAACCAAACCATTTTAGTGGCGGCAAGAGATTTGCCCCGCGGCAAGCAACTGGAATCGTCCGATTTGAAAGTGTCTCGATGGGCTGGCGCGGAGTCCCTCAAGGGCACCTTCACCCGTCCTGAACAAGTGACCGGCCAACCGCTGCTGTTTAATGTAAGTCAGAACGAACCCATCACCGAATCGAAGTTAACGGCCAGCGCCAATGCTGCCCCGCTAGTACCTGCGGGCATGCGCGCCGTTTCCGTTCGAATTCAGGAATCGTCGGGATTGATGCCGTTTCTGAAGCCAGGAAACCGGGTGGATATCCAAATGGTTTCGTCTCTCAACGCCCTGCGCACAATTTTAGAAAACGTAGAAGTGCTCTCTATCAGTTCCCCGGCGAGCAATGTGCCAGGTTCGTTAGTCAGCATACTTACTTTGTTAGTTACTCCCAATGAGGCCGACCGGGTGGCCTTGGCCGATGCCACGGCAAAGCTTCGACTACTGCTGCGAAATCCAACCGACAAAGACGCCAGCGGACGCACTGCCATTGAGTTAAGCCGTGTGTTGCAGGAAACTCACTTGCAGCCCGCGCAATTCACTTCCGCATCCACTTCAACTGCCACGCAGACCTCGTCTTCGCAGCCCAATGCGGTGGTCGTCCAGCCTTCCAATCGGATCGATTTTGAGGTTCGAGTGATGAGCGCGAGCGATCAGGGAATGGAAGCACTCAACGCCAAACTCATTGCACCACGAATCCCGGGACAGCTATCGGTAAGCGCGTTCCGTCAGGGCAGCAACGCTCAGGCAATGGTGCGTCAACTGGTCGATACCAAACAGTTGGAAATTCTCTCCACCACTTCTTATGTCTCGGTCAACGACCGTCAAATTTCTGTTCATCCGGGCACCACCTGGAATCCGTCCCCTGGCCTAGCTTGTGGTTTGTTCCTCAACCTGCAACCAACCACAAATGGGAAGTCAATCCGATTGAGGGTTCAGCCTGAAGTGACCGTTCCTCATGGGCCGGAAGTGGAAAGTCGGCGCATTTCGACAGAGTTGAATTTTGAGGATCCTTCCAGTTTTGCAGTGACCGGTTGGACCATGAAGAACCAGGCGCAAACCCTTTTGGACAAGCTCTTTCCCACACAATGGACGAACAAGGAAAATCGTGACTTGGTGGTGGTGGTTACGCCAAGCTGGCCATCCACCCAACAGCATTTAGCCTCAAACAGCAGCTCTCAATCAACAGCCTCAACTAAGCCATGACCGCACTGCCCGCGCTTCTCGTCTTTATCGGCGTATTTCTGGTGGCCAGTCTGGCGGTCGTCATTGCTTCCTATTGGCAGGATCGCGGTGGTGAATCTGTTCCCGTGGAGGCCCCTGCCACAGATGTGCCGGTGCTTCTTCGTGAAGAATCTCTCAGCACCATTTCCTTGTGGGAAGATCTGCTGAGTCATCTGGATGTTGTCGAATCGCTGCAGCACTACCTTGTTGAATCGGGCTTGAAATGGTCGGTTGGTCGAGTCACCGCCACCATGATGTTGACTGGCACCATTTCAGCGGCGATGGTGTCTGAACTTCCCTGGCTGCCTTCAGGAATTTCATTGGTCGCCTTTGCGGCCGGCGCCTCTGTCCCGTATCTATTCGTAATGGCCCGACGCAAGTATCGCTTTAATCAACTGGAACAACAGTTTCCCGATGCGCTTGATTCCATCGCTCGTGCCCTGCGTGCTGGTCATGCTTTGGCCGGTGCACTGGAACTGCTGTCGCTGGAATCTCCTCAACCCTTGCGGGCAGAAATCAAGCGTGTGGTGGATGAATACAAGCTTGGCTCCAGTTGGAATCTGGTGCTAACCGGCTTTGCCGAACGCATCCCACTCCTTGAAGTCCGGCTATTTGTGGCGGCAG
Organism: Acidobacteriota bacterium; assembly: GCA_031394025.1. GTDB lineage: Bacteria > Acidobacteriota > Terriglobia > Bryobacterales > Bryobacteraceae > JANXSF01. The sequence goes on along the minus strand of JANMWO010000687.1, from coordinate 2,193 downwards.
TTTTGCTGCAGGCTCGGACCGGCGGAAAACTGACTGAAGTTCTGGAAAGACTCGCTGAAACCATCCGCGATTCCATCTCGCTTCGAGGCGATGTGCAGGCCATTGCCGCCCATGGTCGGCTCACCGGGCTCATCCTAACCATTTTGCCGATCGCCATTGCCGGCATCATGTATTTTTCCAGTCCGGGTTACTTGGATATTCTTCTTGTTCACCCGCTGGGACCTTTGCTGATCGCTTCCTCTATAGTTTGTCTGGTGCTTGGACACTTTGTGATCAAGCGAATTGTTGCTATCAAAATTTGAGCTCCTGTAACTATGCATCTGCTTCTTATTGCCGCGTTCTTCCTTTGCGTCCTTACTGGAGTTGTGTTTGTCGGCGTTTGGTTCAGCACACGTCAGGAATCCGCCGGGGTCACTTTCGATCAACCAGTTCCAACGGAACGGGAAATCGCCAAAGAATTGTTGCAGGAAACGGTGACCAGGGTTGGCCAGGCAATGCCCAAGGAAGCAAAGAAAACCACCCGCATTGAAAAGCAGTTGGAATACGCTGGGTATCATCACCCCAACGCCATTCATACATTTAACGGCATTAAAGCCACCTGCGCATGCCTCTCTGCTCTGCTTGCCGTCATTTTGGGAATATTCATGGATGGAAGTTTTGATATGGCCATCATGCGCGTGATCGCCATGGCTGGGGTCGGTTACCTGTTGCCGGAAAGAGGGCTGGACCTGATGGTGCGCCGCCGTGCATCGCGCGTTCGCTCAGGGCTGCCGGTGGCTTTAGATCTGCTGATTCTTGGTGTGGAAGCCGGGCAATCCATTGATTCTGCCTTAATGGAAGCGAGCCGAGAACTGCGCAACGGATTTCCCGATCTTGCTCAGGAATTCGCCTGGATTCAAATGGAAATGAGCACATCCATTGGTCGTGCCGAAGCATTTCGGAATCTTGGTCTGCGCAACACAGAACCGGAAATTAAGCGGTTCGCCCAAATCCTTGTCGATTGTGACCGCTTTGGAACCGGGCTTGCCGGAGCCTTACGCACCCACGTCCGCTATCTTCGCATCCGCATGCGCCAACAGGCGCGGGAGGCTGCGCGCAAAGTGGGTGTCAAGCTGGTGTTCCCCGTGTTCTTCCTTATCTTTCCTTCCGTGCTGCTAGTCACTCTTGGGCCAGCGGTACTTCAATTGACCACTCAATTGGCCGTCCTGTTGAAGGATTAAAACACCACCGTACCTATTTGTTGTATCTTCAGGGAATGCATCTTTCCCGCCGTACTGTTCTTAGTGCCCTTTCTGCGGCTTCCGCTCTGCAAGCGCAACGTCCCAGGCTGCCCAATTGGAAGCCGAAATTGGGTGTATTGTGTTCCTATTCCGACGCCAATCTTGAATTTGTGAAGTCCGAAGGCTTCACCAGTATGCAATTGCGTCTTGACCCCGATAAGTTGGACGATGCTGCCATTCAAGCCATGAACGACAAGATCAAGCGCTCTGGCATCTACGTTTCTTCCCTGGCTTGTGATGGCAATCACATTGATCCGGATCCAGCCGCCAGAGACAAACAGAACAAGTACGCGGCCAAGTGTATTGAACTGTGCGGCAAGATGGGCATTCCAGCTATCGGCGGCCAATCGGGCACCATGAAAGGGCGGCCGCTGAACGAACAGGTGGACGAAATTGTTCGCGTTTACAACGAAAAATATTTCGCGTTGTGCGAAAAGAATAAAGTGCGCATTCTGTGGGAGCCGTACGCTGGCGGTCCCAACATTGCCACTGGTCCAGTGGGTTGGGAAGCCCTGTTCAAAGCTTTCGGCAACAGCAACAACGTCGGCCTGCAATTCGATCCATCGCACTTGGTCTGGCAGTTTATGGACCCTATCCAGGCGGCACGTGATTTTGTGGATAAGATTTACGATGTCCACTTGAAGGATACGGAAATTCTGTGGCACGTTGTGCGCAAGGCGGGGATTCAGCCGGTGAACAACGTTCGCTGGTGGCGATTCCGCGTGCCCGGTCAAGGTTCAGTGGATTGGAAGGGATTTTTCGCAGTGTTGGCCGAAGCTGGCTACACCGGGGCCATGAATATTGAAAACGAAGATCAGTTTTATTATCCAGCCTACGAGCAGGGGAATTTCACGGAACAGTACAAACGCGGGTTCCGCATGGCCCACACGTTCCTAAAAACAATCGTGCCGCC
>JANMWO010000359.1:0-6164 GCA_031394025.1 Acidobacteriota bacterium | reverse complement strand
GTTGTCACTGGTGCAGCGCGAACCAGTCCACCACCCGGCGTTCAAACTCTTTCGGCGATGCCGAAAACGCCTGCACATGATCCACCCCTGGCATTTCCCAAAACTCAGAGCCTTCAACTGCTTCCCTAAATAATCCCTTGGAATGATGCTCGTCGATGTTGTGATCAGCAGTCCCTGCGATAAACAGAATCGGAGTCTTAGTCTGGCGCACAGCGGCTGATGGGGATGCCAGTTTCAAATTCACTCCATGACGCAGGCGAGCATACAGGAAAGAAGGCTCCAGCATTGGCCATGGAACCAATGTTCCCAATCCGACTTGCTTCACCCGCTCGTACCCAACCTCCTCGAATGTGTGAAACGACGCCTCCGCTACTGCTGCCTTAATCCGTGGTGCCTCGGGCAGCGATTGAATCAGAATCGCGGCACCCATTGACTCGCCTAATCCGTACACATTTTTGGGATGCACCGTGGCATCCAGCCATGCTACCCAAGCCTTGTTATCCTTGCGCTCCAACACGCCGTAGGTGATGAAGTCCCCACCGCTGATTCCGTGACCTCGACTATCCGGCGTCAACACCATATAGCCATGGCGCACAAGCATCCGCGCAAGGCCCAGCACACCGCGGCGCGTGTCGCCCACACCATGCAGCGCAATCACTGCATGACCGTTCCCTTGCTGCGGTGTAAATAACCAGCCCGATAGCAATGTCCCATCGAAGCTGCGTGTTTCCGCTTTTCGCCATTGTCCGCCAGTGGATTGGGCGATGCTATCCGCAAGTTCTTCTGGCGTGGGGGATCGCAGTCCGGGGTGAACGCGCGTTGCCACTTCTCCTAGCCCAATGCAAATCACCAGCAAGCAGATGGTGTAGATGATGATGAGAATCCGTAAGAGCTTGAACAGTGTCACGCTTAAGTATACGGAGGGAATTCCCATGCGGTTCATCCTGGCGGCGATTCTTTTGATCGGCCAACTACCAGCCCAAGCACCAGCCGATGCCAAGCCCTACATCGGCAACTGGAACGCCATGTGGGAAGGCAAGCCCTTCATGCACCTTGCTATCCGCAACACCAATCCACTGACAGGCCACATTAAAACTGGAGACATTTCCGTGAACGGTGCTGGCCAGTTGATCTCCGTTCAGGAAGGGGAGAACGATGACTATGATCTATTCGACATCAGCATTGCCGACGGCAAACTGAGCTTCCGCACGCGGGGAGAGGACGGCGAACTTGCCTTGTATGAAATGAAGCTAACCCCCAATGGCAAGGCTACGCTGACCATCATCGTAGAAGGCGTGGCTATTCAGCCACTGGTGCTGGCGCGGCCTAGGGCATAAGATATACAGCAGGAGGTCTGCCTTGGAATACCAACCCACCAGACGACATTTTTTCATTGGTTCACTTTTTGCGGGCGCGGTTCCTGCTGCTGGATTCGGCAGCGCACCCTCTCTCAAAATGTTAGGGTACAAATCGCCTAACGAGAAACTGAACATCGCCGCAATTGGAGCTGGCGGCAAAGCCAATAGCGACATTGAAGGCTGCGCGTCGGAAAACATTGTCGCCCTTTGCGATGTGGACGAAAAGCAGGCTGCCGGTAAGTTTAAGCAGTATGAATCGGCACCGAAGTACAAAGATTTCCGCAGGATGTTGGATAAAGAAGCCAAGGGAATTGACGCCGTCATCATCACTATTCCGGACGTGATGCACGCCACCGCCGCCATGTGGTGCATGGAACGAGGCAAGCATGTTTACGTGCAAAAGCCGCTGGTGCGCACCATTTGGGAAGCACGGCAGTTGCGCGATGCGGCCAATAAATACGGCGTCGCCACGCAAATGGGCAATCAGGGATATTCCAACGAAGGCACTCGCCAGGCGGCGGAAATGATTTGGGCTGGTGAGATCGGGAATGTAACGGAAGTGCACGCTTGGACGGATCGTCCCATTTGGCCGCAAGGCTTGACGTCTATCCCCGCGCAAGACGCGGTTCCCAGCACGCTTGATTGGGATATGTGGCTGGGCATCTCGGAGAATCGACCCTTCACAGTTGGCGGTGCTGGTTACCCGAATCGCGGCAATTTTTATCAACCGTTCAACTGGCGCGGCTTTTACGATTTCGGTTGCGGCGCACTGGGAGACATGGCCTGTCACATTTTGGGCGCACCCAACCTTGCCTTGAAATTGGGCGCACCTACCAGCGTGGAATGCGTTATGAAAGAGGGCGTCAGCGACTTCATGTTCCCTAAGAAGTCCATCATCCGCTTTGATTTTCCGGCCCGTGGCAGCATGCCTGCGTTGAAGTTGTTCTGGTATGACGGCTTGAAGGAGACGCCAAAGATTGAAGGCGTTCCGGCTGGGGAACTGTTGGGCGATCTGCCCGGTCGTCGTGGGCAACGGCGTTCAGCAGGGGCGCAAACAGGGGCTGCGGCACCACCAGCAGCACCTCCTCCAAGACCTTCAGGATACGTCGGACGGGTGTTTGATTGGGATACGTACATGGCCGTAAAGGCCGATGAAAATCCCCAAATCCCCAGTCCCGATGGAAGCTTGTTCATCGGCGATAAGGGCATGATCACCACCGGCACTTACGGGGAACAGACGCGCCTGTTACCAGTGGATAAGATGCGTGATTACAAGATGCCCGGGCAGTTACTAACTCGCTCACCAGGGCATTACCGGGATTGGATCCGCGCCGCAAAAGGCGGTGATCCGGCATGTTCCAACTTCAACGTATCGGCACCGTTTGTGGAATGGATGTTGCTGGGTGTGATCGCACTGCGCACAGAAGGCAAGATTGAATACGATGCAGCGAAAATGCGGATCACCAACAATGTGGCAGCCAATAAGTATTTGAAGCCGACATTCCGCAAGGGTTGGTCGTTCGTTTAGTAGTTAGCGATTGTGTTGAGGAAAAAACCGCTTGTTCAAACTGAGCAAGCGGTCCCCGCTTTTGTTACGATAGCGGGACTTATGAAGCATCTACTGCTATTGACCGTCGCTCTGTCCAGTCTGGCTTTCTCTGAAACAAAAGTCTTCTCCGGGTTCACTTTAATTGATGGCGCAGGCGGAACTCCCGTTGCCAACGCCGCCATGATTGTGACCAACGGCAAGATCAACTGGGTTGGCACCAAGGCAAATCTGAAATCCCCAACCGGTGCTGAAGCTGTTGACCTGTCGGGCAAATTCGTCATGCCCGGCATCATCAATCTGCACGGACATTTGGGGATGACCAAGGGACTTGTTCAGGACGCTAAAAATTTCACTCGAGAAAATCTGCAAGCCAACTTGGCCACTTACGCAGCTTACGGAGTGACCAGCGTTTTAAGCATGGGCTCAGACCAGCCGCTGGTGTTCGATGTTCGCTCTGAGCAACGTGCCGGACGTCCTGCCGTTGCCCGAATCTTCACTGCTGGTCGAGGCTTCACCGGCAAAGAAGGCTATCCCACCAAGGCCGCTGGAATGAAAGGTGTGCCCTATGAAATCACCGAAGAAAAACAGGCCACGCAGTTCGTATCGGAGCAGGCTGCAAAAGGTGTGGACATCATCAAGATCTGGGTGGACGACCATTTGGGCAAGGAACCCAAAATCCAACTGAACCTATCGAAGGCCATTATTGAGGCCGCGCAAAAACGTGGACTCCGCGTAGCCGCGCATATTTTTTATCTGAAGGACGCCAAAGATCTGGTAGGCGCAGGCCTCAGCGGGCTGGCCCATTCGGTGCGCGATCAGGATGTGGATCAGGAGTTGATTGACCTGATGAAGAAAAAGAATGCCTGGCAAATGGCTGCCACATTCACTAGGGAACTTTCCGTGTTCGCCTATACAAAGGACGCCCCGTTCCTGCACGATACCTTCTTCACAAAAGGTGTGACACCGGCAGTTTTGGCAACTCTAGCCAGCAAAGAGTTCCAAGGAAAGCAGGATCATGAAGCTGAACTATATCGCGGGTTTTTGAAGACAGCACAACGGAATCTGAAGAAGCTAGCCGATGCCGGAGTCAAGTGGGGCTTCGGCACAGACACCGGCCCCCCAGGCAGATTTCCTGGGTTCTTCGAGCATCTGGAAATGGAATTGATGGCCGAAGCTGGGTTCACACCCATGCAAATCATTAGTGCCTTCTCCAAACAGAACGCGGAGTATTTAGGAGTGGAGAAAACACAAGGAACACTAACATCGGGTAAGTGGGCAGATATGGTGGTACTTACTAAGAGTCCATTGGTGGATATCCGGAATTCCCGGTCGATTGATAGCGTGTGGATTGGGGGCGGACGGGTGATGCGCTAGTAAGTGGGCTGGCAAGAGGTTTTGCTTAAACCTTTTTGGGATAACCTGTGGTTTTTGAAATACCTGATACGCTTCGCTCCAACACTTGAAGCTGTCCGATTGCGGGAAACTAAGTGGCACAATTCCAGGTCTAGTGATAGTAAGTGATAGTCAGTGAATGTGGGGCAGGCGATTCCGCCCAATGCCAGTTAGTTTCCCGCATCCCTGTAGAATCTCCAACCTTTGTTGGGATAACCTGTGGCTCCATGACCTAAATTGTTGTTATCAGCGTGCATCGGCGTCCATCAGCGGCCATTAATCTGGGCTGGGTAGCGGCAGCATTCAGATTTAGAGCAGGACAGGACAGGAGGCCTATCCCGCTAAAACCTGAGTTACTTAGTTACCTGGGGTCGAGTAAGTGGGCAGTGGGAACAGGTGCTACCGGAGCGGGCTTCCTTACCAGCTTTCCTGGCTCGGTCCCAACGGGAATCACAAAATCGACAAACCCGGCTAACATTTCCTCCCAACTCTGATCACCCCAGTACACTGTGGCAGTGGGGTCGGGATTATATTTGTTGTTCGATGAGTTGTCATACCAGGCAGTAACTTCCAACTGCGTCCCCTTAGGCAGCACCACAGGTTCGGCCAGTTGGTAAGTCATCTGCCAGTTGAAATCGTACTTAGGCACGCTCAACAGAACTTTCGTTTCACCATCAGGAAACTTCGCCCGATATTCCATGGCCTTACCACGCAAGTGCATGTGTGGGAAGAATGCCTGAACGCGCGTGTCTTCTTGCAAGGTTACTCGCGAATCAACCCGATGCTCCGCTGCGTTGGGAGGAATCACTAGGTTGCGATTGGAAAGGAACGAATTCACCACCCGTTCCGTCGGTGGTTCCTTAGCGAAAATAAAGCCCAATTGACTGCGATCCTGCACTTCCGTTCCGTTGGCTGTGTAGTGCATTTGAAAAATAATGTCGCTGCCTGCGGGGATCAGCCTCGCCTGACCGGGGCGGGTCACATAGGGATCGCCACCAGGAACATAAGTGGCGATCACTTCCACTCCACCCTGATCCAGACCTTCCGCCACACCGGCGCCCGTATCTGGCTTTCGAGGACGATCTCTCTTCACCGGAAAATAGGGGACGCCAAATTTGGCTTCTTTCAACAAGGGTGACCCTGGAGGACGACTCTCCACTACGATGTGATGGACAACGCTGCGCGCGCCGGGTCGTACCTCAAGCTTTTCCACCCATTTGTCTTCCGTGAACCCGGAAGGAACCACGAAGTAAACGTAATCAATTGTCCCCTTGGCCGGAACTGTATAGCTTGCACCCATGTCGATCACCACATCCGGTTTGCCCATCACGAAACCGTCGGCAAAAGTTACGGGTGGAGGAGCATCCTTCACATGGCCTTCCTTTGCTCCGGTTCGGCTCCATGCTATCAGCGTGTCTTTTTCCGGTTGCGTCAATCGACGTTCATTGCTGAACTTACCGGCATGTGGATCAGCATGCCAAGGTGGCATTTTTCCAGATTGCACGGCCTCACGAATGGCGGCGGCGTATGGGCGAGCCTCTTTGTAAGTAATCAAAGACATCGGCGCAGCCTCACCAGCACGATGGCAACTTTGGCATCGCTTTTGGAGAACCGGCAAAACATCTTTATGGAAAGTGATATCTGCAGCAGGCAGCAAATTGACGACCGTCAAGAACAATACGAAGCGCATGGGGGTGAGTCCTTGTATCTTAAATTGCAGTAGCTTTTTAGCGAAGAGCTACTAAACTTTATGATACTCCAGGGTTGCGACCCACACGCCTGCCCCGCGCACTTGTCTTCATGGACGCGGCGGGTTGGGGTGAGTAGATGTTAGCCGGGCGACGATGGGTGCCAATATTTCTACG
>JANMWO010000308.1:0-9431 GCA_031394025.1 Acidobacteriota bacterium | reverse complement strand
CCGCTCTGCAGCGACGGCAGGAAGGAAAATATTTTGATCTGGATCAACCGGAACTATATAGGCTCACCAGCTTGAACGATCTGGCGGGAATTCGAGTGCTTGCGTTCCCCAGTAACAGGTTAGTGGAAGTGGATGAGGTATTGCGAGCCCTTTACCCAACATGGAAGTCTGACCATATTTTGCGGGATGGCGAGGTTCTAGCGCAGAAGTATTTCGGCCATTGCTCTGGAAGTGGCAAGATCAAAGGTGAATATCAGATTGTTTCCATGCTGACCGGTTTGTTCTGGGAAGTTGAGCATTCCGCTATATACAAGCCCGCTCCACGCTTAAGAGGCTTAGTTAAATTGGCTGGGATGCAAGCGCGCGAAGCAGCCGTGATCAAAGCATTGAATGACTTCAATCAGGAGTTCGAGGACGCTGTCCGACTTAGTCTGGAAGATCCCTTGTAAGGAATTGGATCCCTTCAATTTATCATCTGCCTCTGATTTCACCCTCTACACCTGGCGAACTTCCACCAGCCACGAACCATCGGGCAACTGATTGGTCCAGAAATCTACTGGCAGAAATGCGCGAATGGTTTCCATATTCGCTTTTGCATGAGCGGAGATTTTAGTCGTGGTGAAACGTCCACTACCGGCCAGGGCCATGGGAACCAGTAGTTGATCGGCAAGGAATTCGCAGATGGCGGCTTTTGAGGTCATGTATCGTTTCGCTTGCAGTGCGGCGTCGGCAGTTACTTCCTCTGAGGACAGCCCTTGTTTGGCGAAGCCGGTAAACACTTCCGTAAGTCCTTCGTAACTCATTTCTAACAGCACATTGCCGGAACCATTTTTCATGGAAAGATTGGCCAGCCCCAAGGTTCGTTCCAACTCCTTTACCTCCTGTGTTGCTTGGTGCCCTGTAAGATTTGTAACTGAGGTCATGGCTTTTCGCTGGATGGGAACGCCGCGGTCTACCAGCGTTATCGGCCGAAAGCGGACCCCAGGGGCAATGGTCGTCTTGAAACGGCCTGTGCCGATGGGCAGTAGTCCTACAGAAGCTGCTTGCAAGGTGACGGTGGGGCTCATTTTGACAATCTGGGGCAGATATGTTTTGGTGAGAAATTCTATGGGCGGGGCATTGCGATTTCCAATACCCCCTTCAATGGTCACCTCGCTTACCCCTTTTGCAAGAGACAGCACGGGCAGCATGGTTTGCAGAATCAGGCTGATGGGAATTGCAGCGCTGAATGTGAAATCGTACTGGCCAGCGATTACGTCACCAGGGAAAAAAGTGAACTGGCTGGAACCAAGGGACACACCATCCACACCTGCTGAACAAAGTCGCATTGCAGATTCAATTACGGCTACATGTTGTTTGAGTAAGCCTGGTTTGGCCCGGCTGGCGCGAATGTTCTTTACGCGAAACGGCTGGCCTGTAACCATGGATAAAGCAAGCGCTGTGCGAGGAATTTGCCCACCACCTTCGGCAGCGGAACCATCTAAAATCACCATCTGCATTTCAATCTGTTAATGATTACATTTCCTGGGACTTTTAGGGGATGTACGATGAAGATATGGACTTCATCCAACTTATCCAATGCTAACGAGACGTCTGTTTATTCGTTGTGCTTTGGGAACCGGTCTACCGCTTTCTAAGGTACAAAAAGCGAATGCGGTAGAACGTGGCTTACGATTCATCTACAAGACCTCTCGCAATACAAAAGCCTTTGCTGAATTCGGGCAGGATTACCTGTGGTGTTTCTATACGATTTCCGCATCGGCCGCCGATCCCAAGTTGAAGCAACTGGCTTGGGAAATGGGGCAGAAATGTGCACGGAGGTGGCGCAAGCAGAATCCTCGCTTGCCTACGAAATTCACGCCTGGGTCAATTTCTTACTGGGTGTTCGCTGATTACAGTGCCAACCTTTTGGGAATTCGAGGGGAGGAAATTAAAGAGAGGCTGCAGCAGGCAGTGGCCCAGTTTCAGCCAGAGGATTTTCTGGCCTTTGATCCTACCAGGGAACCAGTGCCGCATAATCTTCCAAAATTGTGCCCCAAGGACAAGTTCCGTAACCAGCGCGGAGCTACAGCTTGCGTCAAATGCGGCACCGCGTTGAAGTTTGAAGACCCTTACGACCTGCTGTGCGATGCCATCATCACTACTTATTCTGGTGAGCGGTATGGGGTCATCTTGGGGGCGAAACTGGCCGATGTGATGCAGCATATTCCAGAACTGCGCCCTTATCGAAGTCCGCATGGGAAAGAGGACGATGGGTTTTCAAGCATCACGTATGCTGTGACACACATTGTTTATGCATTGAACGATTACGGTATGTACCGGCTGCGACCAGAGTGGTTGCCGGATGAGTACGCCTTTTTGCGCAATCATCTATTGGGAAATATCGCGGTGGGCGATGCCGAAACGTTGGGCGAGTTTATGGACACGCTGAAATCTTTCGGACTGAATGAATCGGATGAGTTGATTCGGAAAGGAGAAGAATTCCTGATGGCGCACCAGAATCCTGACGGCAGTTGGGGAGATCCATTAGAAAAAGATGTCTATATCCGCTATCACTCGACGTGGACAGTGGTGGGTGGATTGATGGATTTTGCACTGAAAACCGCAGGGGTCAGCATGCCAGAGGCGTTAAAGAGCGCCTATTTCCAAAGTCGTGGGTCAAAGTGAAATGGTTGTGGTTTGCCGGGAACGATCTTCTTGAAATCGGGATGGTCGGGATTTAAAAGCCAGTTCTGTTCTGACGGAATGACCACCGAAGGAACTCCCAATACAGCACTTGTTCCGAGCTTCTTCCACTCAAAGCCTATCGCTTGCAGCCGTTCGGGCGGGGGAGTTTCTCGCCAGTTACGAAGCAAGGACGATTCGGCAATTTCTTCGTGAAGAATAGAATCCGGGATTTCAATTGGCGTGGCGATCAGGTCTTCAGGCGCTTGTGAAACATCGGTGTGAACAAGAACTTCCAATGCTGCAAGAGACAGGGTTGACGCGGCATAGACCATGGCCATGCCACGCGGATTCCATCGGGCACCGCGACGGCGTGCCCCTTCTCCATCGAGTTCAGAATGACGTGCCTTTGCTAATCGCCAAACGATCATGAGAGCTAAGCCGGCAGCCCGTATTCAATGTGATCCAGTACGGATTCCACTTGGCGAACACCGATATCGTTATCCATCATGGAAAGTGGCGTCTGATTGCCCAGGGCGCGGTTTGGTTGCTTCAACCAGTGGGATGCCTTGCCCGCGTTCCCCAAAGTTTCAATGGCCATGGATGCGACTCGGGCCAGACGAAGCAGACGGTCTGATTCGTCGCTGCTCAATTTTCCTTCCGTCTTGCGCCGAATTAAAGTGCGACGAGAGATGGCAATGGCTGTGGATATGGCTTCGTCTGTAAGTTCTAATTTGTCACCAACCGATTCAACCGATTGGTAGGGCAGCCCCGCACGAACAATTGCCATTAACTTCAATTGGGAATTGTCGGCGAAGCCTAAATGCTTTTTGCCGCCAAGCATTTCAAAGACTTCTTCTTTTCGTTCGAGGGTAGGAGCGAAAGCTAGTTGGGGCATCTGTCTATTATTATGAGGCCAAGTGGCGAACATGTCAAGCAGGAATTGAGTGTATGATTTGAACCATGAAGCTACTTGCCTCTTTCTTGTTAGGAATTTCCGTCTTGACCGGCGGCGCGGTGCCAGAATTTCGCGATTTATTCAACGGTAAAGACCTTACCGGTTGGATCAACGTGAACACGGCCAAGGACACTTGGAGCGTCAGCAATGGAGAACTGATCTGTTCAGGTCACCCCATTGGCGTAATGCGCAGTGCCAAGCAGTATGAAAACTTTGTGTTGCACGTGGAATGGATGCATACCGAACCCGGCGGAAATTCGGGTGTCTTTGTTTGGAGCAGTGCGCAACCGAACCCTACATCGCGCTTGCCCGATGGTGTGGAAGTACAAATGCTGGAATTGGAGTGGCCCAACCTGCACAAAAAAGATGGCGTGACGCCGCCGATTGCCTATGTTCATGGCGAGCTGTTTGGGGTGAACGGAGTGAAGACGGTTCCGGATAATCCACGTGGGGAACGAAGCATGTCGGTGGAAAATCGCTGCAAGGGTCGGGGGGAATGGAATACTTACGATGTGGTTGCCGTCGATGGAGTGATTAAGCTTTCCGTGAATGGGAAGTTTGTAAATGGAATCAGCCGTACTTCGCAAAAAAAGGGCTATTTGTGTCTGGAATCGGAAGGGGCGAAGATTCATTTTCGGAACATAAAAATTATGGAATTGCCTGGCGGTGTGACCTTGCCGGAGCAGGTGGCGGCGGAACTTCCTTGACGCCACCGAAACAAAAGAGGCTGGCTTTAACACGCAATCGAATGGGATGGGCATCAGCGGAACTGAATGAAGTGAGTGTGCTGTTTGTGGAATATTGTCGTAACGTGAATCTGCCTGTTTTAGATATTGGAGCTGCCTTTGGGACTGCCACTCTGGCGGCGCTGGGAACTGGTGCCTTTGTAATTGCCAATGATTTGGATGCTAGCCACTTGGCGCAGTTGGAGGGCCGCGCATTGCAGGCGGGGCACACACAACTGCTGGTGAAGCCGGGAAGCTTTCCGCGTCAGATCCACTTTGAGCCAGCGACACTCGCTGCCGTGCATGCTTCCAATGTGTTCCATTTCCTGACGGGCAATCAATTGACAGAAGGAGTCCGTGCCATTGCCCGATGGTTGCATCCGGGCGGTAAGCTATTCGTGAATGCGGCCACACCGTATCAGGCGGCCTTCGCCAATTACATCAGTGAGTATGAAAGCCGCGTTGCGAGTGGAGTGAAATGGCCCGGCTGGGTGGAAAAGATCAGTCAATATTCCAATCATAAAAAGCTAGGGGCAATGCCCGCATCCATTCATTTATTAGATGACCGTGTGCTGTGCGCGCTGGTGGAATCGGTTGGTTTGGTGGTGGAACGGGCGTGGTTGTATCAGCGTGCTGACTTCCCAAGAGAGCTGCGGTTGGACGGGCGGGAATCGTTAGGCCTGATCGCGATGAAGCCGTTTACTGAACCTGTTACTGACTAACCAGCCGAACTGCGGTAATGAAGTATTCCGTTTCCCCAAAGCATTGCGAAGGTACGCCCCGATGCTGATCGTAGCTGAGGGCAACGCGTTTGCCATCGGCACCCAGCAGACTCTTGGCAACCGTTTCATCGCGTACGGAAAACGCAAAGATCTGGGCAGCGGTTCCTGGGATATTGACCATGGCCAGTTCCCCTTCCCAGGTTTTGCAGGCCCAACCTTTTTTGGAAATCTTCTGCACATAGCCCACTCGTTCCCCGCTTGAGTAACTAATGTTCAAGCTGGCCCAGGTCCAGGCGACAACTGCGAGGATTGGGACAACCAACAGCAGGAACAGGATCCCGAATATCCAACGACGGGGTTTAGTAGTAGAGGTGGTTGATTCAGCCATGTTGTAAGGCTAACCTGTCCGACTGGTCTTTGCCAACCAGTGCTGAAACATTTCTGAGAATCCAGCAACGTCTTTGTTGGTTGCCAACTGCTCAATGGTGTAACGCATTTTGCGACGCCAGTTGGGATATTCGCCGGTGCTGCCGGGCAAATTCTGTTGTTCGGTTTCCTTCGTGAGGTCCTCTTGGTTGAGCAGTAGCATAGCCGACGGAGTGGATGCCAGAAATCCAACAGCGGCGTTGTGCAACTCACCAGTGAATTCAGGCAACAGTGCCGCGTCGCGTGGGTAATCTGCGGGCAACAAACCTAGCTGATGAAACGAATCCAGCATTTTCTGTTTTTCAAGAATACGCGAGGCCAGTTGTTGCTGATAGCCATGTTCATCAATCAGCCCGGCGGCACGACGGGATTCAATATCGCGATTTGTCCAGAAGCCGGCGAGTGTTGGTAAATCGTGGGTGGTGGAGGATACCAGGGCCTGCACGGGGTATTCTTGCGGATGTCGAAAATTGCCCTCGTTCTTTTCAAAATAGAGCAAGCGATAGCTGAGGATTCCATACCGTTCTAACGCTTCGCGGACATGCGGTTCCACAGTGCCAAGATCTTCACCCACCAGTATGAATTGGTTGCGAATACTTTCCAGCGCCAGAATGCGCAACAGGTCTTCCGCATTGTCGCGGACGTAGGTGCCTTCGGTTGCCGGGTTGCCGTCGGGAATCCAATACAGGCGGAAGAATCGCATGACGTGATCCATACGTAACGCTCCACCGTGGCGCGCGTTGTTGGCAATGGCCAAGCGGAATAGTTGATAGCCATTGCGACGATGGGTTTCGGCATTGGGTGGCGGAAAGGACCAATCTTGACCTTTAGGAGAAAAATCATCTGGCGGAGAACCAACGCGGCAACCGGAAATGTAGAATTCTGGAAACGCCCAAAGATCAGCACCATAACGGTCCGTCGCCAGGGCCAAGTCATGATAAAGACCGATTTTCAAACCACGATCTTTTGTATGTTGCTGGGCTTCGGCTAGCTGTGCGTCCACCTGCCACTGCACGTATTTGAAAAAAGTAACGGTACGCCAATGGCGAGCGGCGAAATCCTTGACGGCGTCGGTATTAGGCGATTGGTAGAGTTCCGGCCAGTCTGCACAGATCCAGACGTTGCGATCGCGCTTGTGAAAGTGTTCGTCCAGTGCGCAGTAGGTGGCGTAGCGATGCAGCATTTCTCCTTCGCGAACGGTGAAGGCTTCAAAGGATTTGGCTCTGGGAGTGCGATCTTTCATCTCCTTCATAAATGTTCGAAACAGAAGTTTTAGAAATCGTAGTTTGGTGCGGCTGACAGACTCGTAATTTACATATTCAGCGTCGCGCAGGGCAGCAAGATTTGTTTGAAACGTAGGACTGGTGAGTAATTTTTGGGCAATGGGGGAAGCCTGTAATTCGGCGATGCGTTCCAGGTCCAGATATAGAAAATTACGATAGAAGCTACATTGCGGCAAGTAGGGGCTGGTGTTGTAAGGAGTCCTGTTGGCGATGGCGTGCAGCGGGTTGAGTCCAATGAAAGCAGCGGAGGTGCGGGCCGCCATCCAGTCAGTAAACCCGATGAGGTCAGTAAAATCGCCGCATCCCCAATTTCGTTCTGAACGCAGGCCATAAAGGGAAATGGCGATTCCAGCATAACGATGATCGCCCGCAGGCCAGAAGGCTCGATTGGGAGCAAGGATCAAGTGCGCAGTGGCCGTGAGCCCACCGGTTTCCAGATGCAAAGTGTGATAACCCAAAGGTAGATCCTTTGGCAGTGAGAGTCGGTAGCGCTGGTACGAGGAGTCTTGCAAGGTCCATTCGGCTTCAGGCGGAAGGTTGGCAAGGCTGAAAGAGAGTGGAACAGTTTCCCCATTTTCGAATCGAAGACTGGCTTGCAATGTTGAGGACTCGTGGGAAGCAGGGACGGTCACAGGAAAGGTGGGATCTGAGGCCAGCAGCACCAAGGTTGCGGGCAGTAATGCTGTTTCTTCAGTCAACCGGGATGTGATTGCACAATCAATGGATTCTGCAGAAGCAACGTCAACGCCAAGAGAGCGCAGGATAGATTGCGTTACCTGATTGGGGGTGACGTGATGCTTGCCCCAAATATCGTAGAAAGAAGATTGAATACCAAAGATATCGGAGGCACGGTTAAGAGCTTCCGCGTGAGACGCTGAGGGGCCTATTGCCCCGTAGGGAAAATGCATGGATTACTTAATAGTGTAGCGGTACAACGAAGGTCGGCGCAGGGCGGCGGGATGGTAAGGCGCAAAAATGTTTAGCCGTGCGATAATTGAATAAATGGAACAGAAACTGCTGCCAACCGCTCCGGCGGACTTGTTTACGAGAATCGACGCAGAGAACAATAGTGAATTTCAAGACAGTGTATTGTTAACAACGCTGGATTCACTGATCAATTGGGGTAGAAAAAACTCGATCTGGCCAATGACGTTTGGGCTGGCCTGTTGCGCAATTGAAATGATGGCGATGAGTGCCTCACGTTTCGATATTTCCCGTTTTGGTGCAGAAGTGTTTCGTGGTTCCCCCAGGCAGTCCGATTTGATGATTATTGCCGGTCGGGTGTCCAACAAAATGGCCCCAGTGATTCGTCAGTTGTACCAGCAGATGCCGGAACCGAAATGGGTAATTTCCATGGGTGCTTGTGCCACTTCGACGGGTGTATTTAACAACTATGCATTGGTTCCAGTGAATCAGGTGATTCCGGTGGACGTGTATGTGCCAGGGTGTCCGCCACGGCCAGAACAATTGATCTATGCCATCACTTTGCTGCAGCGCAAGATTGAAAGTGAAACCGGTACCGTGAAGCGTGTTCTGAACCTTGCATAATTTCGCATAGTTTTTCTTCAACAATTGCATTGCCCAGCCGATAAGCCTTCTATCGAACCAGAAGTATTCGAAATGGAGGCTTATATGGGTACTACTGCCATAAGTCCGGTTGGCCAAGTTACGCCTACGGCGGACATACAACTAAATCCAAAAGAACGCGGGGAACGGTCTGCATTGGTTCAGGCTGTACAGACCTTGAATCAGGCGCAGTCTTTTGGTCCAAGCAGCGAGGTGACATTTTCATTGGACCGCACCACGCACAAACCAGTACTGCAAATTGTGGATAGGCAGACCAACGAAGTGATTTCGCAACTGCCGCCGGAACATGTATTGCGCATGGCGTTAAAACTTAGCAGAGCGGGATAAAAGAAACGTTGAAGCTACCGATAAGATCTTCAATGACGCAGGCGAACCCCTATCAAAACAACCAGGATCTGGAAGTCCTTTCAGCAAGCCCTTTGGAACTGGTGGTGCTACTTTACCGCGGTGCGATTGAGGCTTTGGATGCAGCTAGGCGCCACTTAGTTGCTGGAGAGATCAAGGAACGGTCTAAGAAGATTACTAAGACTTGTTCTATTCTTGAGGAACTCAGCTCATCTCTTGACCCGGCCCAGGCGCCCCAATTGGCAAGGCAATTGGCAGAATTATATGGGTATATGCACCGCCGTCTTTGCCAGGCGAATATCGAGCAAACTGTCGAACCGCTGGATGAAGTCCGCGCATTATTGGCGAATCTTTTGGACGGCTGGCAGCAGGTTTGCAATGCCCAGGCAGATGGGTTCGCCCTAGTTGCCGGGCAATCGGAATGCGCCCAATACGTGGCTTAGGTCCGATGCGAGTGGGATAGACCTCCGGTCTGTCCTTCCCCAAAAGCTGCATACTGTTTAAGCCTGAACTCCGAAGAAAGTGGGATGAGCCCTCCCACAACTCCAGGTCTTGTGAAAGTGGGGTAGGCGATTCCGCCTGCCAGCTCGCTTGCGAGCGAAGTCTTTATTCCGATTTCCAAAAAACTACATGACATTGTCTGTGGGGCTGGCATTCAGCCCAATGCCGCATAGTTTTCCCGCAATTGCGTTATCAGCGTGCATCGGCGTCCATCCGCGGC
>JANMWO010000267.1:0-8148 GCA_031394025.1 Acidobacteriota bacterium | reverse complement strand
CAAAATTTCTCAAATACCAGCCCGCGTCACCAATATCATCAGAAGGAAGGCACCGCCATCCAATTGTTACCGCCAACGGCTCTGCAGTCAGCCAATTTCCATTCGAATCCGACCGAGGCAGCAAAACAAAACCGACCTGTTGAAACGAACCTAACCGAGGCAGCACAACAAAACAGACCTGTTGAAACGAACCTAACTGGGGCAGCACAACAAAACACACCCGTTGAAACGAACCTAACTGAGGCAGCAAAACAAAACATACCCGTTGAAACGAACCTAACTGGGTCCGCCTTTGCTGCGCGCTATCAACTAGTCACGGTCTTTCTTTTTCATGATGCGGAACTATGTAAACTGGTGGGACCGTGACAGCCTCTACATTGCATCTGATTTTCGAGTCTGCGGGATATTTTGTGGGCGGGCAATTGTTCTGGTTGCAGCGGCGACGTCTGGGTGACCCGATTGAAAGCTCCACCCGCTGGCTGGTGATTGGCGCTGGCATCTTTGGTGCCGCATTGGGATCGCGATTGCTTGCCGCGCTGGAAGATCCGGCACATTTTTCACTGCTTGGTAAAACCATTGTTGGCGGACTTCTCGGCGGCTTGATCGGCGTTGAGCTAATGAAAAAAGCCCTCGGCATCACCCAGCGCACCGGCGATCTATTTGCGATTCCGTTAGCCGTTGGAACAGCCGTTGGTCGCATCGGCTGCTGGATGGCTGGTCTGGAAGATCAAACCCATGGCCTGCCGACTGCTTTGCCCTGGGGTTATGACTATGGCGACGGGGTGCGCCGCCATCCAACGCAACTCTATGAAGTGGCCTTCTGCCTGACGCTGGCCGTGGTTTTGGCTCGCATTTGCTTACCCCAACCCGGCGACCGTTTCAAACTTTTCATGGTGGCCTATATGGCTTGGCGTTTGTTGATTGATTTTCTAAAACCGGGTGTGGCGATGGCTGGATTGACGGCAATCCAATGGGCGGCGCTAGCCTGCCTCATCTACTACGCAACGGACATTCGGAGGTGGCTAACCAGCCATGGCTAAAGTAAGACCGTACCTTTTCTATGACACAACGGTGTCCATTTGTTCCACCTGCTTTCAGAAAGTGGAAGGCAAAATCGTATTCGAAGATGATCGCGTTTACATGTTGAAGCGCTGCCCGCGCCATGGAATGGAACGGGTCTTGATGGCCGACGATATCGACTATTACAAACGCACCCGCGAAGTTTTCATTAAGCCACCGGAGATGCCCAATCATTGGCACACACCCATTCAATATGGTTGCCCGTATGATTGTGGGCTGTGTCCAGACCATGAACAGCATTCGTGTTTAACGCTGATTGAGATCACCGATCATTGCAATCTGACTTGTCCGGTTTGCTACGCGTCCAGTGGTCCACACCGACCCGGTTATCGCTCCGTGGCTGAGATTGAGCGCATGTTAGATGCGATTGTTGCCAGTGAAGGGCATCCCGATGTGGTGCAGATTTCCGGCGGTGAGCCCACGCTGCATCCAGACTTCTTTGAGATTCTGCGTTTGGCGAAGCAGCGCCCCATCCGCCATTTAATGGTCAACACCAACGGCATTCTGATTGCGAAAGATGAGGATTTTGCTAAGCGGTTGGCGGAGTTCATGCCCGATTTTGAACTGTATCTGCAGTTCGATTCTTTGGAAGCGGCTCCACTGCTGGCCCTTCGTGGCGCTGATTTACGATCTGTACGGGAGCGGGCGATGGAACGGCTGAATCGCCACGGCGTCTCCACAACGTTGGTGGTCACGTTGCAGCGCGGACTGAATGATCATGAGATGGGATCAGTGATTGACTACGCCTTAAAACAGCCCTGCGTGCGTGGCGTGACTTTCCAGCCAATTCAAGTTGCGGGTCGGCATGATTTACCTCAACCTGAGCGGCTGACCGTCAGCGAGGTGAGGCGGCGCATCGCAGAACAGACCAGCGTATTTCGCAAGGAAGATATTCTGCCGGTGCCCTGCCATCCTGATGCGCTTGCGATGGCCTACGCCTTGAAGCGCGACGGCAAAGTGACGGCGCTATCAGGTATGGTTGATCCGAAGATTTTAATTGAGGGCGGACGCAACACCATTGTTTTTGAGAGTGATGAAGCAGTGCAGGCGGCGCTTTTCAAAACCTATGCCACGAACCATTCGCCGGGATCCTGGTCGGCAAGTTTGCGTGAACTGCTTTGCTGTCTGCCAGGCATTCTGGCTCCGGCGAGCTTGTCGTATCAGAACGTGTTTCGGATTCTGATCAATCATTTCATTGATGCGCATTCGTTTGAAACCAGGTCCATCAAGAAGACTTGCGTGCACATCGCACAGCCCGATGGTCGGATGATTCCGTTCGATACATTCAATCTGTTTTATCGCGACGCATTAGCGCAGGAACGGCTGACACCGTTACGGCAGTTGGTCACAATTGGAGGTGCAATGTGATATCGGCAGTAATCATTTGCGTCGGGGGAATGATTTGTTTTGGATTTCTGACATTCTTATTGTCTAGAAAATTGCAGAGCGAGACCAGGACATTTGTCAAATTTATGCTGGCAATGTTACTTCTGGTGACAGGATTGACTACGTTGTTTTTTAGTTACTGTGGAGTTATGTCCGTTAGGTGAAAAAATGCTGAACCGTGATTGGATACCAATGTTTCTACTAATCATATTGATAGCTTGCATCGGCATGGCTGTATTTGGCGGAATTGCCTGGACAATATTTCGCGACAGCCCGGAGAAAATATCTTGGATTAGGATGCTACTGATCCTAACCATTACCGGGCTCTCGGTACTTTGCGGCTTGATAGCTGTAGTTGCCGGAACCTGCTCCAGCCGATTTTGAAAATCTAAAGTTTACGGCTGAATTTTACGGCTTCACCTTCACCGCATTCCTGCGGATGTAGTCTTCCATGCGATCCGGTTCTGGTCCAATGTAGTGGAAGGGTTCGGCAAAGGCCAATCCTATGCCACCAGGCCATCTATCAAACCTTCGGTGATCTCGCTGATATAAACTGGGCGATGCTCATTGAGCGATCTATAACAAGCGTCAACCAGTGCCATGGTGCCCAGAATTTCACGACCACTAATTTTCGGCTGGCGACCTTCGGTGAGGCTATCCAGTAACTCCCCCATGGTGCCACCGAATGCATCGGGGAACCAAACTTCATTCCATTGCGGTGCAACCCATATTCCGGGATTGTGCACCGTGGAATATTGAATGGTGCTGGGAACTGCGTTTGGATATCCAGGCCACCCAATGGTTCCGTGGGCCAGCCCTTCAGTGCCCTCCACACGCCACTTGATGTAATTATCGGAAGCAGCACCTTCACGCACAGGCCCAGCCCAAACGTCATCCCAGGCCGATGCCCGCATGCCATTTGCATATTCCAAAATATAAAGCGTGATGCCATCACGATGGGGGAACTTCGTGCGCGGGTCGGTGCAGGCGCTGGCGTATACGCTTTGCGGATCTCCGAACAGAAAGCGGAGGCAATCCAAATGATGGATGCTCATTGCGGCCAATGTCAGTCCGGGATATTGATGCAGCCATGGCTGCCAGTGGGGGATGGCGCGCATCTCAATGGTGGCCAGCACGGGCTCCCCCAAATCGCCGCGATCCAATAAAGTTTTCAAAGCGCGGATGGACTGGTCGTAACGCATGTTCTGATTCACGGCGAGCACGATACCGGCATCCTCGCAGGCTTTCACCGTGTTCAGAGCATCGGCGTAATTCATGGCTAACGGCTTCTGGGCGAGGATGCCGCGAATGTGCCCTTTGTGCTTCACAGCTTCAGCGATGATTTGTGGCTGTAAGTCGGGAGGAAGTGCAATGTCCAACACTTCAATTGTGGGATCGGCAATGAGTTCCTGATAGGAATCATAGACGTGTTGAATGCCATACTGCGCGGCCGTTTCCAGCGCTGTTTTTGCGGTTCTGTTGGTGATAGCAACTACGTTCAACTGAAGCTTGCGATAAGCGGCAAGGTGAACTTCCCGCATGATGAATCCGCACCCAATCGCACCAATGCGCCAATCCGTTCGGATCGGCGGTTGAGGCATGTGGTTTAGTTGGAGGCTATTCACTCCACCAATCCGAAAGCCATAATCCCAGCCCCTGCCGCCACTGCCACAATTTCCTTCCCTCCGAATTGATAGACCATTGGAGAAGCTTTCCAATTCACACCGGTGGGAAACGTCCACAGAATTTTCCCAGTGGATGCGTCGGCAGCAGCAAATGCTCCGCTATCTTCTCCGAAGAAAACTAGTCCCGTGGATGTGGCCAATGTTCCACCCCAGGAATTGGCCGTGCCAATCTGCGGGATCTCCCATTTCACTGCGCCTGTCTGCAAGTCCAGTGCACGCAGAATGCGCACAGGCTTGGTTGCCGGATCAACCCGCTGCCCTCCGCCAAGGAAGGCACGACCAAATGCGAACTCCTCTTCACGCTTCGTGTAAATGGAACATTTCTCATTGGTCTGCATATAGAACAGGCCGGTAATCGGATTCCAGGATGGCGAATACCAGTTGGTTGCGCCATCTTGTGAAGGGCAAACTCTGGTGCCTGCGGGACTGGGTTCCTGATTGGGTTGCAGTATGGGACGACCATCGGGGCCAATGCCGCTAGCCCATGTCAGCTCTTTGATGAACTGCTTGGCCAGCAGCAACTTTCCATTGGTCCGATCAAAAACATAGAAGAAGCCATTTCGATTTCCCTGCACCAACAACTTACGCGGCTTGCCCTCCCAGTTTGCATTAATGACCACAGGCGTTTCCGTGGTGTCCCAATCCCAAAGATCATGCGGAGTGGTCTGGTAGTGCCACTTCAATTTCCCAGTCTTCGCATCTAGGGCAAGAATGCAATCGGAATACAAATTGTCGCCCACCCGTTCATCCCCGTTGTAGTCTTCACCGGGGTTGCCCGCCTGCCAGAAAACGGTATCTGTTTCGGAATCGTATACACCAGTGAACCAGGCCACTGCACCACCATGTTCAATTCCTTTCCCTTTCCAGGTTTCCGAACCCGGTTCGCCGGGCGCGGGCACGGTCCAAAATCGCCACACTTCTTTCCCGGTATTTTGATCGTACGCAGCGATGAATCCGCGGGCCCCTTCTTCACCGCCCGCCGTACCTGTGATCACCAGATTGCCCACCACGATGGGTGCCGACGTTGCGGAGTAGTTCAGCTTTGAATCGGCGATTTCTGTTTCCCAAAGCAGCGATCCATCCCAGCGATCCAAAGCGATGAGATGGGCATTGTCAGTATCCATGAAAATCTTGCCGTTGGCATAGGCTGCTCCACGATTGGTGCCCCCAGCCCCGCCGCCAACTAATTGTTTTGTGCGTGGACGTTGGTAATGCCAAATCTGACGACCACTGCCTGCATCAAGCGCATAGCATTCATTTCCGGCAGTGACGTACATCAAACCATCGACGACGAGTGGGGTGACTTGCAGGCCGGATACGTTGGGAAGAGTGAACATCCAAAGTGGGGCAACGCGTTTTACATTGCTCTTGTTGATTTGGGTAAGGGTGGTGTAGCGATTGCCCCCAACATCGCCGTTGTAAGTGGTCCAATTCACTTCCGATGTGACTTCTGTGAATTTACCGCCTTCCATTTTTCGCAACAGGTGGATGCGTTTATCGTCACTGCGCAGTGCTGCTTCAATGAAGCCTTCAGAAATGACTGTGCCTTGCAGCGTCTTCCCATTAGTGAGTGTTGCCTTCAACGGATACTGAGTGAATCCGAAACCACCGCGCCTGGGACGAAGTGTTCGAATATAGGCCAGCAGGACTGGCATTTCCGTTTCGTTGACGTTGACAGCGGGCATACCGGCGATCAGGAAGTCCGGAAAGAATAGTAGTCTTCACTTGTGCGTCATCCATGCTCTGTAAACGTCTGGTGATGGGCGGTCCCATTTCGCCACCGTTTCCATCGGCGCCATGACAAATAGAACAGCGGCTCTCAAAAGCTTTTCGGCCTTCAGCAGCGTTGTCCTGGGCATTGGCATCAGCGGAAGTACCAACAATCAAAATCAATATCGCAAGCGTTTTCAAATTCATTCTCCGACCTTCAAAAATTCATTTACAGCAAGAGCACGGCGGGTCATTCTGGCTACTCGAATTGCTCCCTTGAAATAATCCACTTTGTTAATCCGGACTCCAACAGACGTCTGCCCTGAGCCTTGCGGACCAAGCTTTACCATCGCACTGCCTTGTAATTGACCATCCACATAGTGACGAAATTCCTTGCCGTCATACACCATGGCTACATGATGCCAGGAATCCAGCGAATGCAGTTTGGCCCTGTCAATCAAGGCTTTGGAGCCTGTATCTGTTTGGGAAAAACTATCCAGGCACCAACGGCCATCAATTAATCGAGTCTCAAACAGTAAACGATTTTGGCTGCCTTCGCCCACCTGCATATGGAAAAAACGTTGTTCGGCGTTGCCTGCACTGTAGGGCTTGAAGATCACCTCCCAGGTGAACACCGTTGCTCCGGCCAAGGGATGATTGTCCACCAATAGGGCATCGTCAACGCCGTTAAACTCCACTGCCTTAATGCCACCCTCTTCAACAACGCGAGGGTGTCCCGACGCTGTCACTGCGTGCCCGCCAATCTTGTCCAATCTATTGAATGTCCAGGTCTCGGCATGCGCACAGGTTAACCACATCGCCAGTAAACTAAGTTTCCACATGGGTCTATCATATCGGGAATAGCGGGTGTTGGGTTTGATATATTGGGCATTCGGCAATTCCATTTTGGTCTGGAAAACTTGCAACATCATAGAGGAGAGTTGAATGAAGTATGGCTTGAAAATTCGCCCCAAAGGCGCACTGGATCTGGTCGCGCTGGGTGCGTTGGTCAACCGTTTGGATCCGGGTATTATTCCCTTTCGTAAGGCTACCGATTTGAAGATTCACGTCAGTGGCGGTGAGTTCAACGTAGCAGCCAATCTGTCCGATTGCTTCCGCTTACACACTGGCGTGGCATCGGCCATGGTGGATTACCCATTGGGCGACTTGATCGCAGAACGTGTGCGGGCGATGGGGGTGAAGCCTTTTTACAAACAGTTCAAGCATGATGGAGTCAGTGGGCCGAACATGGCCACCGTCTATAGCGATCGAGGACAAGGCATGCGCGCACCGGTGGTTTTCTACAATCGTTGCAATGAAGCTGCGGCACAACTGAAGCCCGGTGATTTCGATTGGAAGGCTGTTTTTTCCGGCGGCGTGCGTTGGTTTCATACCGGCGGTATTTTTGCCGCGCTGTCAAAAACTACGCCGGAATTGATTATTGAAGGAATGGAAGCAGCCAAGGCAGCAGGCGCGGTTGTCTCGCTTGACCTCAACTATCGCGAAAAGCTTTGGAACATTGCAGGTGGTCACGAACGAGCTTTGAAGGTGATCCATCGCATCTTGAAAAATGTGGACGTGTTGGTTGGTAATGAAGAGGATTTGCAAAAAGGGCTGGGCATTCCAGGGCCGGAAGTTTCTGCGAAATCAAAGCTGGATCCCAGCGCCTTCTTCGGCATGATCGACAATGTGATCAAGCAACATCCGCAGGTGAAAGTGGTGGCTACAACTTTACGGGAAGTGCATTCCACCAATCGTCACAGTTGGGGGGCAGTGGCTTGGATCAACGGCAAAACGCATGTTTCGCCCACATGTGAATTGGACGTGTTGGATCGAGTAGGCGGCGGCGACGGCTTTGCATCAGGCCTGTTCTATGGCATGCTGAGCGGTGCCGAGCCTGCTGATGCGGTCAAGCTGGGTTGGGCTCACGGAGCGCTGTTGACAACGTTCCCAGGCGACACGACCATGGCCACGTTGGAACAAGTGGAAGCCTTTGCCAAAGGCGGCTCTGCTCGCATTCAACGGTAGCAATCAACAGTGGGTGTGAGGTAGGGCAGTCTTGCCCAATGTCATTTAGTTATTTGGAAATCGAAATGAAAACTTCGCTCGCAAGCGAGCGGGCAGGCGGAATCGCCTGCCCCACTACGCAAACTTTCACTAGATCTGGAGATGTGTGAAGTGGGGCAGGCAGTTTTGCCTGCCTCTTGCTAAAACAAGAACTTCACGCCCAACTGCACATGACGTGGAGCACTGGATGAAAGCACCTGTCCGAACGTTGGCGACCCCA
>JANMWO010000227.1:0-2137 GCA_031394025.1 Acidobacteriota bacterium | reverse complement strand
TTGTGCTTTTCTACAAGTGCAATGAAGTCCATTGGTGTAAAACGTGCCAGCGCAGATTTGGCGAAGTGTGGATTGGCTGAAAGGAAGTTTTCCGCGCGTGTGCTGGTATTGGTGAAGTTGCAACGACCACCGCCAGAGATCAGAATCTTGCGGCCCGCTTCGCTGTTATGTTCCAGCAATACCACGCGCTGACCGCGTTGCGAGGCCGTGATAGCGCACATAAGTCCGGCCGCCCCGGCCCCAAGAATGATTGCGTCAAATTGCTTAGACAAGCTTTAGGATAATCTAGGATATGTCCCCAGAGGAAAAATCTTTGAACTGCCAAAATAATTTAACCAAAACATTTCGTTCGTTAATGTTGTTTTCCGTATTGCTGCTATCCACAGTTGTCTCCAATGCCCAGGTCGTGATCAGCCAGGTTTATGGAGGTGGCGGAAATTCGGGTGCCACGCTGAAGAACGATTACGTTGAGATATTCAACGCCGGTACTTCCACCGTTGATCTTTCCACCTATTCCGTACAGTATACTTCGGCGACGGGAACAAGCTGGGCCAAGACGAATTTGACTGGAACTATTGCAACTGGACAATATTATTTGGTTCAGGAAGCAGTTGGTGCTGGCGGTACGACGAACCTTCCGGCACCGGACGCCACAGGCACCATCGCCCTGTCCGCAACTGCTGGCAAAGTTGCCTTGGTGAATAATCAAACGGCCATTTCAATTTCTTGTCCGGGCAGTGCACAGGGTGTTGTGGATCTGGTAGGGTTCGGACCCACAGCAAATTGTTTTGAAGGGGCGGCACCCACTGCGGCACCAGCGAATGCAACTGCGGTGTTGCGTGCCAGCGGTGGTTGCACCGATAGCAATAACAACGCAACCGATTTCACAGTTGGCGCACCGAACCCACGCAATACCGCATCCACGACGAACCCTTGTTCGGGCAGTTCGCCGATAACCATCTCAAACGCAAACACTCTGGGTGCTGGCACAATCAACGCGTTATATTCGGTTACATTCCTGCCTAGCGGCGGAGCAGGTTCTGGTTATACCTTCTCTCTATCGAGCGGAACTTTTCCCAACGGACTTACCTTGGCGGGTGCCGTTCTCAGTGGAACTCCTACAGTTGCCAATACCTTTACATTCACTCTCCTGCTAGTGGATGGAGCAAGCAATAGCACCACCAAGACATTCACACTAGTCATCAATTCCCCAGGATCCTGCACAACGACACATACTATTTCAGCGATTCAGGGAAGCGGTTCCACATCCCCTGTTGTTAGTCAGGCTGTAACTACCAGCGGCATAGTGACAGCACTTCGTACCAACGGTTTCTTCATGCAAATGGGCACCGGTGATGGCGACCCAAGTACTTCTGATGGCATTTTCGTTTTCACTTCCAGCGCCCCTAGTTCAGCGGTTGGCAGCTTGGTCTGCGTATCTGGAACTGTGATTGAGTTCCGTCCATCCACTGATCCTTTCAGCCCGACCATGACGGAGATCAGCAGTAGTCCGGTTGTAACTCTATTGAGCACCGGCAACCCATTGCCAGCTCCTGTGATTCTGACCACTGCCGATACCAATCCAGCGGGCGGGTTAGATGTTCTGGAACGGTTCGAAGGGATGCGCGTGCAGGTTCCGTCGATGACTGTTGTTGGTCCAACGCAAGGGACCATCACTGAAAGCAGCGCTACTTCCACCAGTTCGGGATTGTTCCTGGGTGTGATCACTGGCATTGCGCGTCCATTTCGTGAGCCTGGTGTGCAATTGCCTGATACTCTTCCGGCGGGTTCCCCTGGGGCCGTGCAACGTTGGGATGGCAATCCGGAAATCATTGCGGTGAATTCTACTGCGTTGGGTGGGGCTGCCATCAATGTGGCCGCAGGCGCCATTCTGACGAACGTGATAGGTCCGCTGGATTACAGTCGACGTGCTTATACAATTGATGTGGAAGCAAGCCCTGGTCCGGGAATTACTAATAATTCTCAGACGTTTACTGCGGTTCCCACGCCACTGAGTACGGAGCTCACAGTAGCTTCGTTCAACATGGAACGCTTCTTCGATACGGTGGATGACCCAACGGTGAGCGATGTTGCGCTGACTCCCACTGCATTTGCGAATCGTTTGAACAAAGCTTCG
>JANMWO010000192.1:0-1611 GCA_031394025.1 Acidobacteriota bacterium | reverse complement strand
AGCTCTAACATCCTCAGAGCAAACTTGATCGCTGGCTCAGAGATAATTTCACGAGGAATTTTGTTAAATATGATGCTTATGTCTTCGTAGTTTAGATTAGCCAGTCGATTTAGCCAGCTAATTCCCGCCGCAGGATTTATTTTAGCCGCCTCGGTGAAGACTTCAATTGGTGCCATAGGCTTGTGGCTCTGATTTGACTCGTAGAATGCTGAGCTGGCCTTCTCCACATACCTTTCTAAACTACGGCCGCGGTCACGAGTAGCGAGTCTTTCGAGTCGGACTTGATCTGTTTCGTTTCGTCCCAGGCTTGAAGCGTGGTCGAAGGTGTGGGCAAGCGAAATTCGTCTACCGGGTAGCACCAGCAACCCCCAGTTTTCACTATGACGATCTTGGTTGGCGATCAATGCGTCCAGCATTAAGTAACCAATGAAGACATCACGCGCCCCCACGATTCCGGGGAGCGGGTTAAAGCCCAAGGGCGGTTGTACTCTTTCATTCTTAACGACCGCCATAGCGAAGCGAACAGTGTTCTCCTTTTGACGGTACAACCTTGTATTTTGATACCCCGGTACGAGTTTCGCCAAGAGCTCGTTGGCAAAGACGAGTCGACCGCCTTTGGGTACCAAATTCGGCGTAATTACTCCGTATCGACCTTGATACTTGGCAAATTCATAGACAGCAGCAGGAATGGCTAAAAGAATGCAAATTTCTGCTGCGACCTTTTCGGCCCAGTTTTCACCTGTATTCGGGCGTCCCTCTTTGAAGAGGCAAGCAACATCGGAACCTTGGGGTAGATACCAAAACTTATACTTCGTTCCCATCTGTTCCAATGTCCCGGCTGTGTCTGGTGGAAGCTCAGTGATCGGATACATGTCAGGTGGTGGTAGCGGGAGCATCGGTACAAATCTATCGTGTAGGGATCATGACGAAATTGCAAGGGCACACTGAAGTCGTTTAGTGCATCGGCCCATTCGCGCACAAATCCACAGGAGGGCTCGTAGCCGCGGCCCTGTGGCGCGCAAGAATTGCGAGAGGTGTGTGTGGAGTTGTGCATACCAGCGAAACAGGCAGTTCACTCGTGTTGCAGGTGGGAATCGACTCAGTAAGGATGACGGAGGTGGTGCCTTTTACTTCTCCGGAACCATCGCTATCCATCCTTCAAGCGGATCGATGTTTGCGGGTAATCCGTAATTCGCCTCACGGCGCTGCCATGCCCACGCAGACTGCAACGCGCAAAGCACGGCATCGAGCCGGTCGCCGGTTGCATCACGGACCAGAGAATCCAGAAGTTGCGCCGGCCCGGTCAGGGGAAATCCGAACGAATTTTCAGGCGTGATCAGCGCAGCGACGATCGTTTTTCTCGCCCGCCTTCGCGCGGGCGTCTGTTTGACCTTTGCGTCGTTCTTGTACGAACCCTTTACCATCCTGCGTGCCGCAAATCCGGGATAGGCTTCCAACGCCACGCGTTGCGGATCGCCCTTATGCAATCCCGGAATGGTCACGCCGGCATCGAGTAGCCGCGGCGCGCCTTCCAGGAACATGAGTCCAACCGGGGGATTGACCAGCTTCAGCGGACTGTGCGAACCGGCTGGATGATCGGCGGCACGGTGC
>JANMWO010000176.1:0-2474 GCA_031394025.1 Acidobacteriota bacterium | reverse complement strand
GTAAAACCAGGGATGACCGGAAAAGTGCAGCTCGATACTGGGGATGAATCGCTCAAGTTTCCTGTTGGAGCCCAGGCGGGTGACTACTATATTCAGCACATGATGGAAGGCAAACTACTCTCTGACCTGAACTATTTGAGTGCCCGTAATTTCACTTCCGATATGCGAATTCTGTTCGCCACTGCGGCTTTCGTTTTTCGATCTTTTGTCCGTAAATAAGCAATCAATAAAAAATACAACGGAGATATTTTAATGTCAAATCCACTCAGCATTCCCTATCACAAACCCAGCATTGGGCAGGAAGAAATCGATGAAGTTGTCGCAACACTTCAATCCGGTTGGCTCACAACTGGAGCGCGCACGGCTCAATTTGAAAAGGAATTTCGAGAATACGTCAACGTTCCCCATGCCATGGGAGTGAACTCCTGCACTGCCGGCCTGCATTTGGCTCTTGCTGCATTGAACCTGGGGAAAGGTGCTGAAGTAATCACTACGCCGCTGACGTTTTGTGCCACTGTGAATGTCATTCTCCATGTGGGGGCCACACCCGTTCTAGCCGATATTGGACCCGATGGAAATATTGACCCGGCTTCTATCGCATCTCGCATCACCGAAAAGACTCGCGCCATTCTCCCCGTCCACCTTGCTGGACTCCCCGCCGACATGGATTCCATTTGGGCTTTAGCTCGCCGTCACCGCCTGCACGTTGTGGAAGATTGCGCTCATGCGATTGGTGCCACATATCGCGGTTGGCCTGTTGGCGGCGGGAATCCTGAAACAGGAACGCACAGTGACGCATCGGCTTATAGTTTTTACGCAACCAAAAATATCACCACTGGTGAAGGCGGAATGGTTACCTCACACGATGAGGCACTGGCTGAGAAAATGAAAGTGCTGTGCCTCCACGGCATCAGCAAAGATGCATGGCAACGCTATTCTGCTGCTGGCAAATGGTATTACGAAGTGCTTGAGGCTGGGTTCAAGTACAACCTTAGCGACG
Source organism: Acidobacteriota bacterium (assembly GCA_031394025.1). Taxonomy (GTDB): domain Bacteria; phylum Acidobacteriota; class Terriglobia; order Bryobacterales; family Bryobacteraceae; genus JANXSF01. The sequence continues at coordinate 1,474 of JANMWO010000176.1, read as the reverse complement.
TGCAATCGTCCATGGGCATACACCAGCTTCGCAAGCTTCCCTCTTTCCTTGAAACCCGCAAACGCTATGCCATGATTTATAACGAGATTCTGGCTGACGTTGAAGAAGTAGAAACCCCTCCAGACAAGAGCGATTGCGAACATGCCTGGCATCTGTATACCATCCGCCTCAATCTGGACAAACTATCCGTCAATCGTGACGAGTTCATCACGTTGCTGCAAGAACGCGGCATTGGAACTAGCGTCCACTTTATTCCGATTCCACTGCACCCATTCTTTGTATCGTACGCCAACCTGCCGCAGAACCATTGCCCGGAAGCAATGGCCCTCTATCCTCGTATTATTTCGCTTCCGCTTTATCCGGCCATGTCTGAAGAGCAAGTGGTTCATGCGGCAAATCAAGTGAAAGATCTGGCCCATGCTGTGCGCAAAGTCCGTGCCTTCGCCGCAGCAGGCGGGAGTCGCTGATGGGCAAACCAACCGTCTTTTTGCGTTGGAAAATCTACGCCGCGCTAGGCCAAATGGGGATCGTCACTGCTGCCTTCCTAATCGCCTGGCTGCTGCGGTTTGATTTCATTATTCCCCGTTCAGAAATGCCAAATTTATACCAGGGCTTAGCCATTGTCCTGGTTGTGAAAATGGTGATCTGCATCTCCATGGGGTTGCAAATGATGCGCTTTTGGGAATACCAAGGATTTCCTGAACTTGTCCGTCTCTTTGAATACAACATACTCACATCCCTGGCATCTGGGCTTGTCATTTTCTTCGTCCTCGGCGGAGAATTTCCCAGATCTGTTTATGTTTTGGATTTCATCCTCTGCTTATTGCTGGGTGGCGCGGCTACCTTCGCAGTAAGACTGAAACGCGAACTACGCACCCGCTCCTTCTCCCATCGGGATCAACGTGGACTGCTCATTTACGGGGCCGGTGTGGCCGGAATCTCCCTGGCCCGAGAAATTCGCGACAACCCTAAACTTCGCTACAAGGTCGCCGGATTCCTGGATGACGATCCACTCAAAGAAGGCGCACGCTTGGCCGGACTTCGAGTCTTAGGGACTGGCGAAGACGCTCTTAAAATTCGAGAGGAACAAGAACGATTAGGAAATCCCATTGCTGAAATCGTGGTAGCCATGCCCTCGGCCAGTGGGAAAGCGATTCGTGCTGCTGTGGCAAGAGGCAAGCAGGCAGGCATTCCCTGTCGTATTGTGCCGGGTCTAGGAGAATTAATCAGCGGGAAACTGGCCATTCGCCGTATGCGTGAAATTTCGGTCAGCGATTTATTAGGACGGGAATCCGTCGAATTGGATATGGAAACTGTCCATCGTGCCACCGAAGGACGTTCCATCCTGGTCACCGGTGCAGCCGGTTCAATCGGCAGTGAACTCTGCAATCAACTGGCTAAATATGGTCCTCGGCAACTGATCGCCTTCGATCAAGCGGAAAGCGAATTGTTTCGATTGGAAGCAGATCTGCGC
>JANMWO010000171.1:0-7426 GCA_031394025.1 Acidobacteriota bacterium | reverse complement strand
AATGGAACCTTGCAACTTCACCGATATGGTTTAATGTGGTGAACCTAACATTATTCGATGAAAACCAGCAACCGACGGAAGTACATGCAGATGACGGACGAGAAGGCAGCCTCAATGCGCGCGTCCATCAGTTTGCCGCCGGACATTTATCGGACGCTGGGGGATTTTGCCTTAGCAAAAAAAGCTCCACTGCTCAGGAAGCCCTCATGAGCGTCGCGGCCACAAAGACTGCTTTGTCAGTCGTCGATGATGTTCGACGCGAAGCCAATCACCGCCTGAACTCAGCCCGTAAACTCGAACTCGGGCAGTTCATGACGCCGGACAACATCGCCCGGTTCATGGCGGCCTTATTTTCAGAGCGAGCAGGCTCAGTGCGGCTGCTGGATGCCGGTGCCGGTGTAGGCTCCCTAACCGACGCTTTTATCAATCGTTGGGGAACAGCGGATGTGAACGTATCTGCTTACGAAATCGATCCGACAATGGTCTCTTACCTTCGAAATACATTGGAACGCCATGGAACCCGCAACTTTGAAGCGACGATCATTGAGCGCGATTTTATTCAAGATGCAGTCTACCGCATCAAGCTTGGGAAGAAAGAGCGTTTCACCCACGCAATCCTAAACCCGCCTTATAAGAAGATCGGCAGCGGTTCACAGCACCGGGCGTTGCTCCGCGCGGTCGGGCTTGAAACCGTTAATCTCTATACGGCGTTCCTTGGCCTTGCGATTGAATTGATGGCAGAAGGCGGGGAAATCGTAGCCATCATCCCTCGCAGCTTCTGCAACGGCCTCTATTACAAGCCGTTTCGCGAATGGATGCTGGAACGCACCTCGCTTGAACATATTCACCTGTTTCACAGCCGGACGAGCGCTTTTGCCGACGATGACGTTCTCCAGGAAAACGTCATCCTTAAACTAACCCGGGGACGGCAGCAAGGTGCAGTTACGATCACGACTTCGAGCGATCCCTGCTTTTCCGATCTTGAAACGAACTGCTATCCGTTCTCTGATATTGTCCACGATGACGACGAGCAGAGATTCATTCACGTCCCGATGGACCCCTCCCATTGCGGGATCAGCGGCGTACCGCTGGCGTCGCGATCCCTCGCTGAGATTGGCCTCGAAGTTTCAACCGGACCCGTTGTCGATTTCCGATTGAAGGAATTCTTGCGCGCGCAGCCCGAGATCGGCTCGGCACCGCTTCTCTATCCGACGCATTTCACCAACGGCTCGCTGGAATGGCCCCGACAATCGAAAAAGCCGAACGCTATCCTAAACAACGCGGAAACGAAAAAGTGGCTTTATCCGAACGGCTCCTACACGGTCGTCCGACGTTTTTCATCCAAGGAAGAACGGCGGCGCATCGTGGCGCACGTCGTTGACTGCGGAGTTTTTGAAGGCGACGCCATCGGCTTTGAAAATCACCTTAATGTTTTTCACTCTGCGAAAAAAGGCATCTCCTCAGACATTGCGCATGGCCTTAGCGTATTCCTGAATTCAACGGCTGTAGACGACTACTTCCGACGCTTTAGCGGCCATACGCAAGTTAACGCGACAGACCTTCGGATTCTGCGCTACCCGGAGATCAAGGAGCTGGAAAAACTTGGGCAGTGGGGCAAGAAACATATCCGCCTGACGCAGGAGATGATTGATCAACAGGTTGAGGCGGTGAATGGCAGAAGAAAATAGAATCGCCGACGCTCTTCAGATCCTCGGCGAACTTGGGATGCCGCGAGCCCAGCGTAATGATCGATCTGCTTTGTGTTTGCTGGCGCTGCTCAATCTGACGAAGAATGGGTCATGGTCGAAAGCGGAAAATCCGCTCGTCGGCATAACGTCCATGATGGAATTCGCCCGCGATCATTATGGCAAGCATTATGCTCCGAACTCGCGCGAGACGTTTCGGAGGCAGACCATCCATCAAATGGTCGCAGCGGGCATCGCCCTTTATAACCCGGACAATCCTGCGCGGCAGGTGAACAGTCCGAAAGCGGTCTACCAGATTGAGCCGAACACGCTCACACTACTCCGCAGCTTTGGCAAGGCCTCCTGGAATAAAAATCTCAAAAAATACCTCAAAACCCATCAAACCTTGACGGCTCGTTACGCCAAAGATCGGGAGATGAAGAAGCTCCCCGTGACGCTGGCAACGGGAGATACGATCCGGATCAGCCCCGGAGATCATAGCAAGCTGATAAAAGCGATCATCGAAGAGTTCGCGCCGCGATATGTGCCGGGCGGGGTCCTGATTTATGCTGGCGACACCGGCTAAAAATGGGGTTACTTTGATAAAAATCTGCTCGTGAAGCTGGGGGGTCGGCGTTGACGGCCACGGCAAAATGCCCGACGTAGTGATCTTTTACCCTGAGCGAAACTGGTTGTTGCTTGTCGAATCCGTAACCAGCCATGGCCCTGTGGACGGGAAGCGACACGAAGAACTTGCCCAACTGTTTTCCAACTCAGAGGCTGGCTTGGTCTACGTCACGGCGTTTCCGTCGCGCGTCGTGATGAGCCGTTACCTTGGGGAGATTGCCTGGGAAACGGAAGTATGGTGCGCGGACGCACCATCCGCACCTGATTCATTTTAACGGTGAGCGATTTCTGGGGCCGTATGCTTGAAATAAATATTTTCAATTGCAGCAGGATATTCTAATTCCAGTAACTCCGATCTAAACTCCGATACTGCACTGCCTCTGCTACGTGCTTTCCCAACAGATTCTCTACGCCACTCAAATCTGCTATGGTCCGGGCTACTCGTAGAATTCGGTCATGGGCCCTTGCTGACAATGACAGCTTCCGAATCGCCATCTCCAGTGTCCGCTCTCCGGCATCATCCAGTTCGCATAGGTTGCGCAATTCACCTGACGGGACTATGGAATTATAGAATCCACGCTTGCTTTGTATCTCGCGAGCTTTGCAGACCCGGTCGCGCATTTGTTCCGATGTTGTTGTTGCTTCGTTCGACCGTAGATCTTTGTACGGCACGGCTGGCACTTCAATGTGTAAGTCGATCCTATCCAATAGCGGCCCACTTATTTTTCCTAAGTAACGCTGGATGATGGCACCGCTGCAACGGCATTCCCGAGTGTTATCTCCGTAAAAACCGCAGGGACAAGGATTCATTGCCGTGACTAACATCACCCTTGCTGGGAAACACATACTGGCATTCGCCCTGGCCAATGTTACTGAACCTTCCTCCAATGGTTGGCGCAATTGTTCCAACACATAACGGGAAAACTCTGGGAGTTCATCCAAAAACAGGATTCCGTTGTGGGCCAGACTGACTTCCCCGGGCCTGGGCGTTCCGCTGCCTCCGCCGATTAGCCCAGCGTCCGAAACTGTATGGTGGGGTGACCGAAATGGGCGTTCTTCCAGCAAAGGCTTACCTGCGGGCATTACACCGCAGACGCTGTGCACTTGCGTGGCTTCCACTGCTTCAGCAAAAGTCAGCGGCGGCAAGATTCCGGCCAGCCGTTTGGCTAGCATCGTCTTGCCCGAACCTGGTGGACCCACCATCAACACGTTGTGATTCCCAGCGGCGGCCACTTCCAAGGCTCGTTTAGCGGTGGTTTGTCCGCGCACATCGCCGAAATCGGGGTAGGAACCGTTCCTTGGTTGCAGGTTCGGAACATGGCAGGATGGCGTGAACTTTTCCGGGTGATTCAACACCTCCACGGCTTCACTAATATGATCCACGCCGAACACTTCAATACCCTCCACAACCGCTGCTTCCAATGCGTTTTGACGCGGCACCATCAGCCGCTTAATACCGTTTCGTCGTGCACATACGGCGATGGAAAGAACGCCGCGCACGGGGCGCACTGCTCCGTCAAGACTCAGCTCCCCTACTACGACAGAGGGTTCATTGGCGGTCAGAGTTCCCATGGCACCCAAGATGCCTAAGGCCATAGGCAGATCGAAACCTGGACCCTCTTTACGCAAGTTCGCTGGGGCCAGATTGATGGTTACGGCTTTGGATGGAAACCCAAATCCGGAATTGGACAGGGCGGATTTAATCCGTTCGCGACTTTCACGGACGGCGGCATCGGGCATGCCTACGGTGATGAAGTCCCGGGAGCTGCCGGAACTGTACAAATCCACCTCCACATCGACTAGATGAGCGTCAATTCCATATACAGATGCACTACGGGTTCGAAAGAGTCCCACTCTAATAGGTGCAAACCGCGCCGAAAATTTCTCATTCCAATATGAACGGGAATTCAGTAATCTGCTTTTGGCCGGAGAAATCGTCTCTCAGTTCCACCACCATGTGATAGGTTCCAAGGGCATTCTTCTTGTCCAAACTGAAGTTGAAGGTCCCTGTCAGGTAGCCGCGCGGGTAAAAGGTCCGATCCTTTTCGCTGGCTGCTTGGGGTTGTTCGAATACCAGAGTCCGATCCGCGCGCAACACTTTAATGCCGTAGCTCACGTGGTAACTATTTAGTTCCTTAAGAGTGAAGCCTGCAATTTGAAAGCGCACGTGGATGGCATCACCGGGATGGTAAGTGGGCTTATTTACTGGTTGGCGGCCTTCCTCATCGCGGAAAAAATGAAGCTCGTCAACGGTCAGATGCGCAGGCTTTTGTTTGCGACCGCCGCTGGCCAGGAACTTCAACTGAGACTTGGCCGAAGTGTTGGCGATAAGATCGTGAATTTCGATTTGAAGGTGATATTCGCCAGTGAAAAGCGTGTCTGGCAGGACGAAGCTGCCATGCACTTTCGGAAGCCAATTCTTATCTTGCGGCGTCAGCTCTTCGCTGATTTTGCCCGATAAGGGCTTGTCCAAAAGGACACCAGCTTTGTCATTCGCCGTGACGCTATATTCCAGTTGAATGTGATCCCGCTCATCGTCATCGGTCTTCTTGGTGCAGCCCGACGCTTGAAAAGTGAAGTAGACCGTTTCACCAGTTAAGAAGTGGTGGCTGGCAGCAATGGATTCGCCGCCATCGCTAGTGGATAAGGCACCGTTGGCAATGGTTAGGCCTGCTGCCGGGCAGCGGCTTGCCGCCGTGATGAAAACCAGCAACAGTGGAAATGCACGCACAACTTTATCTTCCTACAATCGGCTTTTCTTCTTCACTTGGTCGCATGCTAAGGGGCAGATCAATTAACGATGTTCGTTCTTCGCCTGGGGCTCCTCCATCGTTCACCACCAAGCGATAATGGCCCAAAGGCACGTCGAAGAAAATCAGACCTTGTTCGGTACCGGCAACGGTAATGTCTCGTAGAATTCCCATCCAACCGGGGACGCCTTCCAGTTCAGTAAATTCTGCAAATTCCTTATCTTTGTCATCGCGAATTTGTAAGTAGGAAAGGGATTTTCGTTCGCCACCGCCATTGGTGACCGCCAATTTCAGCACCAGGAAACGATCTTTGGGTAGGATCTTACCCTTGCTGCCATTCAATTCCTGTTTCCACTCGGCTTCCAGAACTGTGTAGGTATATGGTCCCAAAGGAACTCTTTCGCCCATCACCCAGGGTTTGGCCCCGCTCTCTTTTTTCACCTCGCCGCAACCTGAAATGCCTAGCAATGAGCCAATCAAAAGGGAGAAGAAAGAGTAACGAATCATTTTTTGTTTTGTTTTGTAATGCACGAGGCTTACCTCAAACTGCCAGAATATGGGACGATTCTTATTACATCACATTTATGTCCACGCTTAACAAAATGACTTTGATCGCCGGTCTTGCCGCCGGTTTCACGGCGCTGTGGTCCTATCAGGCAAGTTCCCCTGGCGTTCACCCAATCAGCGGTCGACAATATGCACCTGTGATGGGAGTTGGCGGGGCCAGTTGGCTGGAAAGGTCCGAACGCGATGCCGAGGAAAATCCGCAAGCGGCAATTAATGCCCTGGGTCTGAAAGCGGGCATGGTGGTTTGCGACCTTGGAGCAGGCAGTGGTTACTACAGCATCCGCATGGCGAAAAAAGTTGGACCCCAAGGCAAGGTCTACGCGGTGGATGTGCAGCCGGGCATGATTGAATTGTTGGAAAAGCGCATTAAAAACGACAAGATCAAGAATGTTATTCCCGTGTTGAGCACCCCCACCGACCCCAAGTTGCCCGATAACCAAATTGACGTGATGATTCTTGTGGACGTCTATCATGAGTTTGAAGAGCCCCAGCAAATGTTGCGGAAGATAAGAAAATCATTGAAAGATAGTGGACGATTGGTGCTGCTGGAATTTCGCAAAGAAGATCCGAACGTGCCCATTCGACTGGAACATAAAATGTCCGTCAGCGAAGTGAAACAGGAAATGGAGGCTGAAGGATTTGAGATTGTTGAAGTGAAAGAACACCTGCCTTGGCAACACATGTTTTTTCTAAAAAAGAAGCTATGACGGAGCAGAAGAAAGGGCGAAGGCTGCCTTCAGAACACTCCACATTTCAGGATCGGTTGACGGGGCGGTTGGTGCATCAAATGACGTCGGCTGATGCTATTAATCATGCCACTTACTTCTTGCAAAGTTCCTTCACGCCTGGGGATGAATCCATGATTTTCATCTCAAATCGAAGCGGTGCTTTTCAGTTGTATGAGATAAGTCTGTTTCCTTTCGGTGACATTCGCCAGTTGACCGATGGCGCAGCGATTCATGCGTTTTCTCCAGCCATCCGGCCCGATGGAGCGACAATCTTTTTTGTTCGAGGTCCAGGATTGTGGGAGCTTGACCGCCACACCTTAGCGGAGCGTCTGGTTGTGGAATTTGCGGGTGCCCAGATTGGTGAACCATCGTTGGGTGCGAACGGTGAATGGTTGGTGATGGCCATTAAGCAAGGCCCCACTAGCGGATTAGCTGTAGGAAAAGCGGATGGCACAGGCTGGAATATTATCTCGTTTCCACGCACGGTAATTCATCCGCAGTTTCATCCCACGCAAGTGGAATGGATCGAATTTTCAGGCGATCCTGCACCGCGAATGCATCGTGTCCGCCGCGATGGAAGTGGCCTGGAGTGCTTGCATCTTCACGATAATGAGCAGTTCATTGTTCATGAAACGTTTCTAGGAAAAACTGGCGACTTGGCCTATACGGTTTGGCCGAAAGCACTGTGCGCCATGAATTGGCAGACGCGGCAGCATCGCACCATTGCCGAGTTCAATGCCTGGCACATCACGCCGAACAAAGCTGGGTCCAAGATACTTTGCGATACCAATCATCCTGACCAGGGGATCTTCCTTGTTGACGCGGCTACAGGACAGCGGGAGTTGGTTTGCGTATCGGATTCCAGCAACCAGGGCAGCCAATGGAAACAGTCTCGCTATGCGCTGGCAGCGGACTTTGCGACTGCGCAGAGTGCAGCCAAGAGTGAGGGCACGTTGAGTTGGATGGAAGTGGCTACAGACACCGTGTATGGGCCGCAATGGACGCACCCGCACCCAAGTTTTAGTAGTGACGAATCGAAGGTAGTGTTCACCAGCGACGTGTCAGGATT
>JANMWO010000166.1:0-9839 GCA_031394025.1 Acidobacteriota bacterium | reverse complement strand
GATCCTGACCCGCTCCGTTCGGAATTTGTGGCTTCTGTGTTGGAGCCTGCTGGTGTGGGGCTGACCAAAGCATTGGATCTGGCCGATGCCCTTACTCAGTTGCGTGCTTCTGAAGCGAGTGGTCTACCTTTTGACTTGCTGGTATTCGATGAGAAAGCTACCGATAAAGATGGCTCCAGTGGAATTGAATCGCTCCGTCGTTTGGCGGAACAGCATCAACTCCCAGCGGTGATGATTGGGCCAACTGCGCGGGGCAGTGTGGAAGGAATGGATGGTTACGTGACGCGCCCGTTCCGACGTGGCCACCTTTACCGGTGCCTGAAAGGGATTCTTGGCAAGAAAGCGAAAAGTTCGCTGATCCAAAGCAGCAATCCTCTTTATTCCAGTGGCACAACCGAGGCTGCCGATATCCAGGTTCAGCTTCACTTATTGTTAGCAGAAGATAACTTGGTCAATCAGAAATTGGCGGTTCGGTTACTGTCCAAACGTGGATTTGTGGTGGACGTGGTGTCCAATGGTCGTGAAGCTGTGAACGCCTTTTCAAAAGGTGGCTACGACGCCATTCTGATGGATTGCCAGATGCCTGAAATGGATGGGATGGAGGCCACTGCGGCCATTCGAGCCTTGGAAGCCGCTGCCGCAAATCATAGCCGAATTCCGATCATCGCCATGACCGCGAATGCGATGCAAGGGGATCGGGAAAATTGTCTGGCCGCCGGGATGGATGATTACGTTGCTAAACCGATTCGCGTAGGAGAGTTGATGGCCGCCTTGCGCGACATTAGTCCTTGCGTGAAGGAAATTGAGTTGCATCAGTAAATCGCAACTCCTGCCTAGGAGCGGGGTTCATCAGGCAGGAGAAACAATTCAATGATGCTGAAAATGTTTGGTAAATCAGTTGCCTTCGTGGCATTGTACGGAGCGCTGCTGACGGCGGGCCCAATCGATGGACGATGGAATATCGAAGCACAAGCAAAGAAGGCAACCAAAGGCAAAGCACGCATGTCTACTTTGGATTTGAAAAGCACAGGCAATCAGATTCAGGGCAACCTGACAGCCGGAAAACATGTCAATGCCGCGGTGGATAAGGGTGTGATTGAAGGCAACACGTTTTCCTTCGTCACCAAAATCACAACCAAAAAAGGGGACCGCACGGTGTATTGGAAAGGCACCGTGGATGGGGATGAGTTGAAGGGCACTCAATCAGCCAAAGAAGGTTCCAAGCACGGTAGGGAATTTACGGCCAAGCGTGCTGGATAGTAGGTACTTTCAGTAATTTCGGCTCCCTCGCGGGTCACGGCTCGGTTCATAGGCTACGTTGTATTTGCAAGTTACCGAGCCGCGTGCGAGCAAGCTATGGTGCAATACGGTAATGTTTTACTGAAACGGTGCACCAGCGCACCAAGCTATGAAATCTTTGCGAGAATGTGAGCGTGTAGGCAAAAACTGCCCCTGGAGTTTGGATATTTTTCACAGCCTCCAAGCGACTTCCATTGATTTACAAGCGATCCGTATTGACAAGGATGTTTAGATACCAGTCTTCCCTACACTGCGCCGTTGATCGTGCTCTAACGCAGCTTGACTACCCTGCACGCTTGAGTTCTTCCCGCAAAATGCGCCTCAGTGTGCTCTCCAGCGGCTCTCGTCTTCGGCTGACGAAATCACGCAGTGCCAGATTGATCAGCGTTTGATAGTTGCCTCCACCTGCCTTGTCAACTTCGTTCCGGAACCAGTCCAGAAGTTCGTCGTCCAGGCGAATAGTGACTCGGGTCTTGCCCTGCGGGACGGGCAATACGGCCCCGCGTTTGCCCTTGCTGAAATCGTATTCCTGCTTCATGAGTTCTCCAGATACTGTCTACGTTCGTTCGGGGTGGCAGGACGTGCGGAAATGATGCGGACAGTGTCCTTACGCCACGTGTACACGACGGTCAGAGTCCTTGCCAACATGTCCATCCCAATGGTGATCCAACGTTCTTCGCCATGTGCATCGTCCCGCAAAGTAATGGCACGTTCGTCCTCAAGTGCTAGAACAGCATCCGCAAACTGAACTCCATGCTTGCGGGCATTGGTCAAAGCCTTTCGCGGATCCCATTCAAGAGCTGCCACGTGTACAAGTGTACACCTCCAGCATCGGCGCCAGTGGTCTTCTTTTGGCAGGGGCCTGCTAGGGGGTCATAAAATGGGCTCAATGAGCACCAACTCTAACCGCCTCGACTCTTTCCGGGACTTCTACGCGCGACTCGTTGTCGCGAGCGCTGGCGTGACAATGGATGTTGAACGCCTTGTCGCTGTGTTTTGATCGGTTCCGAGAGAGAAACTCGTCGGAAGCGTTCCTTGGTCAGTCTTCACGCCCACAGGGTACCTGCAGAAACCAATGGACGACCCCGCTGTGCTGTATCAGGACATCGTGGTCCGAGCAGGCCGTTGATCGTCAGTGATCGCATGAAGCGTGCCGTATGGCATACGATAAGAACAGGTCCATATGGCAAGTCTAGATTGGTCACAATGTTCAGATGTTGAAAGCATTCCCGGGAAAGTAAGCGGTGCCTGGGTTTTTCGCGGAACCCGTGTCCCTGTTTCAGCCATCTTCGAGAATCTGAAGTGCTCTTCGGTGGACGAGGTCCTTGAGAACTTTCATGTCACTCGAGAACAGGTGCAGGCCGTTTTGGATTTTGCGGCCAAGAGTGCGGTGCCGCCAGCAGAGCCATCGCGCGCCGCATGAAAATCATCCTGGATGAGAGCGCGCCCCAGAAACTCCGCCTTCTCATCGATAGCGGGCATGTCGTCGTGACCACTTGGTTCCAGGGCTGGTCGGGGCTCAAAAATGGGGCGCTCTTGGCGGCGGCTGAAGAGGCTGGCTTTGACCTATTCATCACGGCTGATCAAGAAATCAGTTACCAACAAAATCTGACAGGGCGCCGAATCGCGCTCCTGGTTTTGAGCACGAACAACTGGGGCGTCGTGAAACAGCGAGTTACGCTTATTGCTGCAGCGATTGAGGCCGCCAAGGCGGGAAGCTATGTTTTTCTTAATATCGGGCACGGACGTGGATAAATTCGCTGCCGAGCATGTTGTTGATCGGCACTGATACACTCCTAAACGCTTAAGCAACGAGGTGTTCCCCTGTGTTCGGCCAGAACTGTTTTCCTCGCAATTCTCTTGGCGTTCTCCGTCGCGTGGGACGGCAAATCACAAGATCATTCCACGTCCCAAAGCGATTTACCACTTAGCAAAGTTCAGCATCAGGGAAAGCTGCTTTTTCGCTGATATCGTTGCTGTTTCGGGGGCGTCCCACCTCGTCGAGAATGCCGGACTGCTTCGCTCTGAAGATGAATGCGAAGGTGCGTGGCGATGCCGGCGAAGGCATTGTTGTTGGCGCGCGGTGTTCACCTTCCAATCAGATCACTCAGTATTGGGTTCAAAAAGCGAACGGCGAGTGGTTCCGGCCGCCTTAAAAGAATTGAAGCCGCAGTAGCGAATTTACCAGTCAGCTTTCCATGTGAACAGGCTGGGCTGTGGCTGGCCTCTCAAAATGTCGAAACTCCACGGGGCATGACAAAACTGCTGCCTCACTAAGGCACGGTAAAACTGTCGGTCCCTCGTCCCTTACAACAATTCGTAAATGGGTTGTAGCGCCGGATAGATCGCCTGGTAAATACGATGCGCCTGCTTGTAACGCTCCGCTGTTTCAGGAACAGGCAATAAGGTGCTGACCTCCCTGATCGTCGCCTCACAGGCTTCCGGCACACTTCCGAATTCCCCAGTCCCCACGGCTGCAAGCAACGCTGCCCCATAGGCCGACCCTTCCTGCGTTTCCAACGTCACAACCTGTTTGTTGAATACATCAGCGAACATCTGACGCCAGAAAGGACTCTTCGCCCCGCCGCCGGACAGGCGCACATTTTCCACAACTGTCCCTAACCCTTCAATGATCTCCAAACAATCCATTTGAGAGAACGCTACACCTTCAAGAACGGATCGAATCATTTCGGCGCGGGTATGCTTGGCCGTTAACCCAACCCAAGCTGCACGAGCCGTGGAATCCAAATGAGGGGTGCGTTCCCCCATCAGGTAAGGCAGCCAGTACAACCCCATTGAACCGGCTTGGGCAGTGGATGCCTCGGCTGTCAGTGCATCGTATTCGACACCGGGCATCAATTGATTTCTCAACCACTGCAGGCTTAAACCCGCACCCTGCGTAACTCCCATCACATGCCACTTATCGGGAACTGCATGACAAAACGTGTGCACTCGCCCAGCCGGATCGTAGGCGGGTTGATCCATGTGTCCGAAGACAACGCCAGAGGTCCCGATAGTGCACGATACGATTCCAGATTTCACAATTCCATTTCCCACAGCGCTGGCCGCCTGATCGCCGCCGCCGCCAATAACTGGTGTGCCGACCTTCAAACCAGTTGCCGCTGCTGCTTCGGCGTTGATGATTCCGGTAATCTGGCTGGATTCCAAACATTCTGGCAGAATCGCTTTATCCACGCCCACCATACTGGCTAACTCGGTTGACCAGCGGCGTTTAACTACATCAAATAACGCAGTCCCTGATGCGTCGGAAACTTCCGTTGCATACTCACCAGTAAGTTTGTAACGAATATAATCCTTGGGCAACAGCATCATACAGCCGCGTTCATAGTTAGCCGGTTCGTTGTCGCGCACCCATAAAAGTTTGGGTAACGTAAAACCAGTGAGCACGGGATTGGCAGTGCAACGCAGAACAGCTTCCGGCGTGGCTTTCCTGTTGATCCAATCCACCTGCGCTTGGCTGCGCTGATCGCACCAGATCAACGAAGGGCGAATCACTTTGCCGTCCCTATCCAAAAGAACCAGCCCATGCATCTGACCGGAAAGTCCAATGCCTTTTATTTCGGCGCCACTCACCCCAGTCAATTTCAGAACGCCCTTGATTGCATGTTGCGCTGCCACCCACCAGTTGTCAGGATCTTGTTCCGCCCACAGCGGACGTTCCATTTTCATTTCGTCATGAGGTGCAGTAACCGCCCCGATGATGTGCCCCTTTCCATCAATCAATAGGGCGCGACTTCCGCCGGTGCCAATGTCAATTCCAAGCCAATATGCCATGTGTCCAGATGTCCCGTAAAGTTACAGTTTTTGCGCGAGATAGGGCAGGTAGGCGGCGCCAATCAAGCCTGCCTGATTGCCTAGTGTTGCCTGTTCCACACGGGTCGGCGTGCTGCGGAAAGTGAAGCTGCGTTTGCGGATTTCTTCCATCATGGTCGGCGCAAACATTTCCCAGGCAGGCAGCATTCCACCACTCAGCAGATACAGCGGGTAATTGAAAATATTGATCAAATTGGCCAGCCCAACTCCTAGTGCCCAACCCATCTGATGGAAAATCATTTTAGCTTTTTCATTGCCATCCAGGGCCAATTCGTAAACCTGCAGGCTGTTCAAGTGGTCACCAAGGCTCATCATATCGGCCATTGCTTCCACCGCTGTCGCCGAAGCTATTTTTTCCAGGCACCCGAAATTGCCACACCCGCAAGGGTTGCCATTGGGGTCAATCGTGATGTGTCCTAATTCCGCTGCCATACCCACAGCGCCGTGCAAGACTCTACCACCGCAAATAATACCGCCGCCAATTCCTGTTCCCAGTGTCAGCAGAACCAGGTCGTCCACCTGTTTACCGGCACCCATCCACTTTTCGCCAAGTGCAGCAGCGTTGGCGTCATTTTCCAGGATGATTGGCGCGCCCAACAGACGTTCAATTTCGTCGCGCAAGGGGAAGTTTTCAAGCACCGGAAGATTGTTAGAATTTGTGACAAATCCTTTTTCAATCAAGATGAAACCAGGAACACCAATTCCTACACCGGCTAATTTGCTGGACGGCCCAATCTTTTGCCGAACCGTATTGATGCCGCTGACAATGTCGGCAATCACTTCATCGCGACCCCGCGTCATATCGGTAGACTGGGCGTGCTTTTCCAGTATCTTTCCATCCCGGTCCACTGCTGCGGCGCGTAAATTTGTACCGCCAAGGTCCACACCAATCGAATATTCGAGCATTCGCTTAGGATCATAGCATGAGCCATAATCAGTCCATGGACTTGAAACTTGTCAGCCTGGAAATCCCTGAGGGGGCCAACATCATTGTTGGTCAAAGTCATTTCATTAAGACCGTGGAAGACATTTACGAAGCGATTGTCAACGCCGTGCCTCAAATGAAATTCGGGGTGGCTTTTAATGAAGCGTCGGGCCCTTGCCTGACGCGCTTTGACGGCAACGATGCAAAGTTGATGGCCGCCACCGTGCGCAATGCAACTGCCATTGGCGCGGGCCACACTTTCGTGGTTCTGCTGAAAGACGGTTTCCCCATCAACGTTCTAGGACGCATTAAAGATGTGCCTGAGGTGGCTAATATTTTCTGTGCCACGGCCAACCCGGTGCAATTGATCGTAGTGGAATCGGAACAAGGCAGAGGCGTCATTGGTGTGATTGACGGATCTTCCCCGAAAGGTGTTGAGACGCCCGATGACCAGGATGCCCGCCATAATTTTCTGCGAAAAATTGGATACAAGCGATGATTGGCTCCGTGCAGCAGTTGGAGGAAATGCTTTCCAAGCCCAGTGAACAGGACCTTTCAGCCATGCAAGCGCTGGATGGCGATCTTCTTATCCTAGGCGCAGGCGGCAAGATGGGGCCCACCTTGGCCATGCGAGCGGCCAGAGCAGGGAAGCGTACCATTGCCGTATCGCGCTGGACGGATACGGAAGCAAAGCATCGACTGGAAGCGGCCGGAGTTGAAGTTCTATCGGCGGATTTATTGGATCGTAAACAGTTGGCAGGCCTCCCTGATGTAGCGAATGTATTGTTCATGAGTGGGCGAAAATTTGGTTCCTCCACAGATCCATCGCTCACCTGGGCAATGAATGTTTACTTGCCTGCGTTGATTGCAGAACGGTTCAGCACGTCGCGCATTGTGGCATTTTCAAGCGGCAATGTTTACCCGTTTATGCCGTTGGGTGAAGGCGGGGCTCGTGAAGAAACGCGTATGGATCCGTTGGGTGAGTATGCGCAAACAGGCCGCGGACGGGAGCGCATGTTCGATTATTTTTCACGAAGCCTTGGCGTGCGCATTGCTATGTTACGGCTGAACTATGCCATTGATCTGCGTTATGGCGTTTTGTTGGATATCGGATTGAAAGTGTTTGAACGAAAACTGGTAGATGTATCAATGGGCGCGGTCAACGTGATTTGGCAGGGCGATGCCAATTCTGTGGCCTTGCGTGCGTTTCCAATTGCCACTTCGCCGCCCACTGTGTTGAACCTTGCTGGTCCTGAAACACTTTCGGTGCGGGCCATTGCCAATCGATTTGGAGAACACTATGGCGTGAAACCACAGTTCACTGGGGTTGAAGGGCCAACAGCTTTATTAAACGATGCCAGCCGCTGTCATCGACTGTTTGGTTACCCTTCCGTGACCCCCGATGAAATGATTGAATGGGTTGCCCGATGGATTGGCATGGGCGGCCAGACTCACAATAAGCCGACTGGCTTTCAAACCACAGATGGAGATTTTTAAGCCAGTGGATCTGAATCAAAAACTGATGGCCGGTTGCGTGATTCCGGCACATCCGCTGGCCCTCAACGCTGAGCGGAAATTGGATGAGCGGCGTCAACGGGCTTTGACGCGCTACTACCTTGCAGCCGGTGTTGGGGGAATTGCCGTCGGCGTGCATACCACGCAATTTTCTATTCGCGAAGCCGGATTGTATCGACCAGTGTTGCAACTGGCTATGGAGGAAATGAATGGTCAAAATGTGATGGCCATTGCGGGCGTGAGTGGCATGACTATGCAGGCCATTCGCGAAGCACAGATTGCCCGCGACCTTGGTTACAACGCGGTGCTTCTTAGCTTAGCGGCGCTGCCCAATGCCAATGTACGAAAGTTGGTGGAACACACGGAAGAAATCGCACGCATACTCCCGGTGATCGGATTTTATCTGCAGCCAGCGGTGGGTGGTCGAATCCTGGGGTACGAATTTTGGCGACGATTTTGCCAGATAGAAAATGTGGTGGCAATTAAAATTGCTCCATTCAATCGCTACCAAACTCTAGATGTCATGCGCGGTCTGGCTGATTCCGGACGTGGGGATGACATTGCCTTGTATACAGGCAATGACGATTCCATTGTGGTGGACCTGTTGACTCCGTTTCAATTTGCGGGCAAGACATATCGCATTCGTGGAGGGTTGCTGGGCCATTGGGCGGTGTGGACCAAAGCTGCTGTTGATCTGCTGGGAACACTGCAAAAAGTGACTACGTTGCATCCCAATGTGCTGACTCTAGCCGCTGAAATCACTGATTCCAACGCTGCCTTTTTCGATGCGGCCAATCAGTTTCGCGGTTGTATTGCGGGCATTCATGAAGTGCTGCGGCGTCAAGGATTGTTGGAAGGAATTTGGTGTCTTGATCCTCATGAAGGGCTTTCTGTGGGTCAAGCCGCAGAAATTGATCGTGTCTACAAAGCCTACCCACACTTGAACGATGACACCTTTGTCAGCGCGCATCTTGAAGATTGGTTAAAATAGCGCCGTATGGCTGATAAAAAAATTGAACGCCCATTGGGCTTTAACACTCGAGCTTTGCACGCCGGTTATGACCCTGACCCGTCATCCCACGCCCGGGCCGTGCCCATCTACCAAACCACATCGTTCACCTTTGATAATTCCGATCATGCGGCGGCGCTGTTCGGCCTGCAGCAGTTCGGCAACATTTATACCCGCATCATGAACCCCACCACTGGGGCATTGGAAGAACGCATTGCTTCACTGGAAGGTGGTGCGGCTGCCCTTGCCGTTTCCAGTGGCCAAGCGGCCCAATTCCTGACGGTGAATTCATTGATGGAAGCGGGCGATCACATGGTGGCCGCCAGCACATTATACGGCGGCACCTACACGCAATTTGCGGTTAGCTTTAAGCGCATGGGCCTGGACGTAACGTTTGTTGAACCCGACGATCCAAAGAACTTCAAGAAAGCCATTACGTCCAAGACAAAGTTGATTTACGCGGAGACACTTTCCAACCCCCGCGGCAATGTACTGGATATCAAGGCTGTGGCCAAAGTCGCTCACGACGCCGGTTTGCCGCTGGTCATTGACAACACCTTTGCTTCGCCCTATCTGTGTCGGCCCATTGAACATGGTGCCGATATTGTGGTTCATTCCATGACCAAGTTCATTGGTGGGCATGGAACTTCCATTGGCGGCATTATTGTGGAAAGTGGAAAGTTCGATTGGAAGAACAGCGCCCATCCCATATTGAATAAACCTTCCCCTGCCTATCACGGAATGAATTTCGCCGATGTCTTCGGCAACATTGCATTCATCATTCGAGCTCGTGTAGAGGGCCTGCGGGATCTCGGTCCCAGCCTCAGCCCGTTCAACAGTTTCATGTTCATTCAAGGAGTGGAAACGTTGGGCATGCGTATGGATCGTCATGTGGCCAACGCGCTGGCTGTGGCTAAACACCTGGAAGCGCATCCCAAGGTGAAATGGGTAGCCTATCCTGGGCTGGCATCCAGCCCGTATCGTGCGATGGCAAAAAAATATATGCCCAAGGGTGCCGGTGCTGTTTTCAGTTTCGGTGTGAAAGGTGGTTATGCGGCGGGGAAAAAAGTAGTTGATTCTTTGAAGCTGATTTCCCACCTGGCCAATGTGGGCGATGCCAAAAGTCTGGTGATTCATCCGGCATCCACCACTCATCAACAGTTGACCGCAGAGCAACAGGCAGCGGCAGGGGTGCAGCCCGATATGATTCGGCTCTCTATTGGGATTGAAGATGTGGAAGATATTATTTGGGATTTA
>JANMWO010000159.1:0-9081 GCA_031394025.1 Acidobacteriota bacterium | reverse complement strand
GTAAAACCGTCCTTTTTTGGCATCCCCGTACAAACACGAAATTGTGCCAGTCAGCTCTGCCTCCTTATTGGTGAGTCGAAAAGGGGTAAGTTCAGGCTGACCCAGTATTTCGACCCAGTATTTCGTTTCCAATTTGGAGGGCCTGGACAAGGGAGCGCCCTTTCGCCTGACGGGAAAACGCTGGCATTCCAATACCGGCAACGCCCTTTGGATATGCTCACTTGATTCAGACGTCACCAGAAAGTCAACCGGCACGGATCATGCTCTCACACCATTCTGGTCTCCGGATAGCAAGTCCATTGGATTCATTAGTAATAAACAGACTCTAAACCGTATCGACTTCGCCTCCAGCGCCATCCAAGAATTAGCGCCAAATGCAGAAGTAAACCGCTGGCAAGTTTAGGCACAGGGCGGAAGGGCTCCGGTGTGGCGTGGTAAAGAGCTGTTTTTTATGCGGATATAACTTATCGGCCGGATCCTGAACCGCACTTTTCTACAGTTCGGCTGTGACATCCACTCCGTCTATGCGGACATTGTAGGGTCCGGCACCTGACGGTTTATCGCTGACACTTCCCCCGCGAGGGGTGGTACGTTTGAAGCCTGCAACTCACCTGGCCAGGCTTCGAGGCCGAAGGCCATGTTGCGCACATTGGTGAAGCCGTATGCCATGAAGTAGGAGGCAACTTCTAAACTGCTGCCTACATCACATTATTCAACCTCAATTCCGAAGATGAAAAAGTTCTTTGACGAACAAGCGGACTACGGCATCGGGAACAGACAAAAGCAAATTCTAATCAACTGCGTTCCTCATTCACCTTCTCGACTGCGCCCAAGCAGTCTGCTTTTTACAGCTCACATTCACGGTGCTCAGCCGTGTTTGCGATTCAGATTTCGTTTAGAACGCCAGAGGAGGTAATCGCCTCGAGGACTCGATGTTTTGGGAAGTTGCTGGCCAGCAATTTGTCTTCCTGAATCAAGAATCTCACAGGGTTTGAAATCGAAGCCTCTCGAATTTTTGCAAGCGGGTGAAAAGAGGGCAGATTGGGCTGAACAAGGTGTTGGGATCGCCTTTCTTCATGATTGCGAGAATGGGCGAATTGGCTTTGTTTTGCAACTTCGGAATTCAGGTGCAACGGCCCCAGGTACATTGACAACTCACGCAGACTTCAGTTTCTGGTCCAGAGCACTTACTTGCTGTGCCAGCGAATCCATCCGCCGGATCAGCTCCTGGTAATGCTTTAACTCCGAATTTGGTTCCTTGGCGGACATTGAGAATATGCCGCCGGGCTCAAGAACGCAGTGGTCCAGTTCCTTCAAGGATCGAAACCCTTGCCTATGTGCCGCTATTGTAAGGTCGCCAACAGTCAACAGTTCTTTCGCTAGAGCCGAATGCTTCAGCTTTCCGTGTTCAATCATCACCGTCGGCTTGCCAGGCTGCGATTTGGTCCAGATTGCGATGCCCAAAAAAGAAGCGCACCACTGCGTAGTTCACGGCCAATAACGAAACCGCACCAATGATGCCTCCACTGACAGAGTTATCGTCGCCTATAATCGCGTTCTGCAGAGTGTTGGACAGGCAGAGCAGAACAGTAAGATCAAACGGATTCAGCCTGCGCCAACTGCCGTTTTCCAAACACGCGCAGTAGAATCACAATGGCGAAGTAAACTATCACCGGACGGATGATTTTTTCAAGAACAGAAATGTGAAGGTCCGTCATGCCGGCAAAGATTTGCGTCATGAAGCCATCTTACGCCCAATCCTATTTCGGCCGCGCTTTTTGTCGCAGGAAGCGGGCAGCAACGGAAGGCTGCTGCCCTGGAGATATCGTCAAATCTTATGACGCGCCGACATCAAAATACGAAGCGGATCTGTGCCTGCAGCGAACGCGGACCCTGGTAGCCGTTGGCCACGCCCACGCCCGCGTTCTTCGGTTGCGAGCGCGAAGGAATAAGGGTTCCACTCGCGTCGAAAGGAAGATTTGTGACCGACTGGTCGAGGGGGCTAACCACAGCCAGGGTCGCGTTTCGTCCGGTGATACGGGCCTCGTTGGGAGCGTTGAAGATATCCAGCCGGAACTGGAGCCGCCGCGATTCGCCGAGCCGCACTTCGCGCGCGATGGCGAAGTCAAGCGACTGGAAGTAACAGCCGCGCAGATAGTCGGAGCCAGATTCAAGCCCGACGCTGCCAACTGATGGTCCCGTGATCGCAGCAGTGTTGAACTGCCGGTAAACATCGCCCCCACATCCGGAGCCCGGGTCGGAGAGGATTCGGGCGCGTCCACCGTAGTTTGGCGAACCGGTGATGTTCTGATTGCCACCTCCACCTTGATACGAGATTCCAACGGTGTAGGCGCCGCCGGTGTTGGCCGACCAAAGGCCTGAGAAGCGCCAATCGTTCGTCAACCACTTCAGGGCTTGTGCTGCGGTGGTGCCGCTACGCTTGGTGCCGGGGATCTCCCAAACGAAATTACCCTTGAAAGTATGGCGATTCGGAATGAAGTCGCCAAGCAGCTGGTCGGCTGCCCTTTGGTCGGCGCGTTCTGTGAAGGTGCCATCGGGATTGTGTTGCAGGCGTGCGCCAGTGCTACCGCGCTGGACCATCAAAATGGTGTCATTAAGTCCGAAAGCCAAACCACGTGAGAACCGGCGTGTGAGAGAGAGTTCCATGGTGTGGGCGGTCAGCCATCCACGCGGTACGGCCTGCGAGATGCCGCTAAAGCCGCGGAAGGCTCGCATCTGGTCCGTGGGCACCACTGCCGCGCCGGGCAAGGGGCTGGTCTGGGTTGGATCCTGGTTGGCGGGCAAGAACGCTGCGCCGAAATCGACGGCATTGATGTCTACGTTTTCGACAAGGTTATTCGCTCGCTCACCGGTGTATGCGATGTCGAGCACAGCAGACTTCGGCAGCATGATCTGGACTCCTGTGTTCCACTGCCAAGTGGCGGGGAGTCCGCTCTTGTACTTATAGACCGAAAGCGACGGAGGTGCTTCCGTGGTTAAGCCACCGGAGAGAGATTGCAATCCGGCATAGCGCAAGGTGAGATTTTGGATGGTCGGCGGATTTTGGATCTGGCCGAAAATGGAGTTGCCCGACGGACGGTCGTAGAACAGCCCGCCTCCGCCGCGAAGCACAATCGTCTGGCGTCCGGTGACATCGAATGCCATACCGAAGCGTGGCGCCGCACGAAGCAGGGGCCATTCGTAGGTTGTATTGGCGATGCCTTTTCCAGACAGAAAGAGGCCGTTAGTGGAACTGCCTGTACCAGGAACCAACGTGCCGATGGCGACTACGCTGGTTGGTCCGAGCAATTGTCCAGTGCGAGGATCGCGAGCCTGCCGGTTGGTGCCAGTGCAAGGCGATGCGCCAACGCATCCAGGCAAATAGAGAAGCGGGGCTTGCGACGCAGTCCACTTTTCAGGCAGGAAGTTAGACGCCTGCCCAAACTTGTCGTACTGCGGCTGCTGGCGCACAAAGCGCACGCCATAGTCGAGGGTAAGACGGTTCGACAACTTCCAGTTGTCCTGCACATATGCTTCCGTGTTGTCGTAGACCAGGCTGCCCTCCACGTAGCGGGAGAACTGATTATAGGACGAGAAAATACCGAGTGCAGCGTTGGCAAATCCGAATCCGGAATCCAGCGGATTGTTCGCATCGTTTCCGAAATTGATATTGCCGGCCCAGCCTTGCCGCTGCTGCGCCTTGAAGCTGTGGGTGTTGTAGAATCCCGTCTTCAGCGTGTGACGGCCGGCGATTTTCGTCAGGCTGATCGACAGGTCCTGTGTGCGATTGATGTTCAAGTAGCCCGGGAACGGGAAGTTCGGCGGTGCGGAGCCAATCCGGCCACCCCAACCAAAGGCCGGCACCATCCGCAAGCGTGTGCCATCCCAGATGGAAGGCTTAAGTGATTCGAGAGCTTTGTAGGCGTAGTATTCCGGATTGATGACGCCCGCATTCGGGAACAGTGACGGCAGGGCGCCGAGTCCGGCCTTGTCGAGGTTAGCCTTATCACTTGTCGGTAGGCCGGCCTCACAGAATGTGGGCCCAGTGCCACCTTGCGCCAGCACGCACCCTGCCAGTTCATTCTGCGAACGGCCGTAGGTGCCTTCGATGAAGGTGGTCGGGTTGATGCTGTAGTTGACGGTAGTGGCCAACAGCGTGATGAACGGATGATATTGCGTGGAATCATTGAAGCCTGGAACATTGCCAACAATGGTGGGATTCTGCTGCTTCCAACCGCTCAACTTGAATGAGCCGCGCAGCTTGTCCCAAGGCTGATAGTCCACACGCAGCACGGGCTGTTGCGACCTTAGCGACTGGTTCGACCGAATGCCCTCGTAGTTATACGAAACACCGGGGACATCGACGTTGGGCAACGGATACAGATTGAGAATTTGCTGGCCGGTCTGGTAGAGTCGGCTCGCAGGAATCTTCCCTACGATCCCGCCGTCCTGGAAACAGCCAGCCTGAGAGGTGGCCGAGCACGTTCCGGAAAGAAGCGGATCCTTGATGTAAGGGAACCGATTGCCGTTATTGTCTGTGGACCGTGAGAAGTCGCCGGCACGCTCAAGGGCTGTCGGAAACCTGTAGCGCACGACAGACCCTCCGGTGGTGCGCGGCGAGTATTCGTGAGCATAAAAGAAGAACAATTTGTTCTGTCGGCCTGGCCGTCCAATTGGTCCGCCGATGGAATAGCCAAGATCCTTATCATTGAAGCTGCCCTTGGGGTCGCCGTTCAACTTGGCCGTCTGGCTAAGCGCGTTCCACTTGGAGCGGCGCATCACCATGTAAGCCGAGCCGTGCAACTGATTTGTACCGCTCTTAGTTACAGCGCTGATCTGCAAGCCGCTGGAGCGGCCATATTCGGCCTGATAATTCGACACCAGCATTTTTACTTCGGCGATCGATTCAACGTTCATCTGCAGAAGGATCCCGTTGTTGCCGGTATCCATCGTCGAAACTCCATCCATCATAATGTTGTTGTTGCTGCCGCCAGTGGATGCGCGGTCGCCGATTCGACTGGTGCCACTCACACCTGGCGAAAGGGAAGCCAACGCGGTGAAACTCCGGTTCGCGATGGGCAGGTTCTGCACAGCGGACGGGGTGATGGAAAAGGACCGTTCAGCGCTTTGGGTCTGAAGTTGGGCAGATTCAGCGCTTACTGTGATGCTTTCAGTTAGTGCGCCCACTTCAAGGGTCAGCACGCCAAGGCTGCTCTGGTCGCCAGCGCTTACTGCAACGCCCAGGCGCTTCAGTGTTTTGAAGCCCTTCAGGCTCACCTCCAGCGTGTAAGTTCCTGGCGGAATGTTTGGGATCACGAAGTCGCCGCTAGTAGACGAGATGACACCAGGAAGCCGCGTGCCGCGTCCTTCGCTTAGAAGACTCGCTGTGGCGCCCACGATTGCGCCCGACTGGCCGTCGCGGATGGTTGCCGACAATGTGCCGGTGGTTAACTGTGCGTAGGCCGTTGAATTCCCCAACGGGAGAAGAAAAGGCAATGCAAAGATCGCGAGGCGCATCTGTTGTTTCATAATTAATTAGCTGGTTCCCCTTTGACACCGAATAACCTCGGTTGATCCCCAAGGGGATTATATTAAATGTTATCGATTGTAGTCAACATCGCGAATTGGGTCAGAGAGCTTACGGTGGTTTTCTGCCTGACAGCCTCATGTTGAGATCTCGTATATGTCAACTTTGATTGACAATTCACTCCATCAGAACCGCAGCTTCCCATTGAGCTGGATGACTCGCATGGACCCTGTGCCGCTGATCTGACCGAATGTGGCAGAGTTCAGACTTGTTGTGGGACCGCTGTAGTTCACGTGGTTGGTGGCGTTGAACATATCCGCACGGAACTGGAGATTCATCTTTTCGCCAATCTTAAAGTTTCGCGAAACGGATGCGTCCGTGCTCCACGTTGCCGGCCCACGTATGGCCCCCTGGCCCAGATTACCCGGACGAATCGCACTCTTAGAAACCGGACTCAGCCCAACCAGTGCAAACGCGGCCGGATTCAGGTATTGAATCGTACACCGTGCGCCCACCGTGCAGCGCGTAGTTCCGTTTTCCTTCCAGTTGGCGAACGAGGTTGATCCGCCGAGGTAGTCCGGGCGGCAATATTGCCCAGAGGTGCAGCTCATTGTAACGGTATCTCGACCACCGCTACGTGCGTTAAAAATACCACTCACTTCCCAGCCTCCAAAAGCACTGCGCACCAGCCGGCTGGCGCGAGCAAAACGCGGCACTTCGTAGATCCAGTCGGCAACCATACGATGCGTCGCGTCGCCCCCATTTGGACCGCGATCGGCCCTGGGGTTAGCGAAATCCTGGATGTTGTTACTGCTGTTATCGGCACCGTAATACGCGCCAATATCGCCACCGGAAACACCCAGCGTCTTACTGAAAGTGTAATGTCCATCATAGGAAAATCCGCGAGAGAAGCGCTTGCGCACCGAGGTCTGCCACGCATTGTAAGAAGTGTTCTGAGAGTTGTCGACGTAATAACCGCCAAATACCAGCTTCGGATTCGGCCGGATTCCAGTATTGCGGTCAGGTAGGTTCGGAATGCGGTGCAAAATGAACTTGACACCCCGGTTGCCGACATAGCCGGACTCGACCATCAAGGAAGATGTGACGGCCCGCTGAATGTTGAACTGATAGTGCATGGCGTACGGATTTTGCAGGCCCGGATTGATTGCTGAAAACGGGAACCGGGTCCCCGTGGTGGCAACCTGTTGCTGCACCACTTGGCGCAACTGGTCGGCGTAGCGAGGGAATTTAAGTCCCAGATCCTTGACTTCGGACGTACTCCAACTGACGCGGAATGGTACCACTGGATCGGCAACGGATTGGCGAACCACCGCTGGCACGTTCGGGCTAAATAGAATGGCGAATCCGCCGCGAACCACCGTCTTTGCCTTGCCGTCTACATCGTAAGCAAATCCGATGCGTGGTCCCAGATTCACCCATCCGTCATTGTTATACGGGTTCTTTGGATCGGTAGCGGGACCAAAATCGAATTTGCTCCAATCTTTGGGTGGAGTTAAATTATAGAATCCAACCGGAATGCTGGTGGTTGGTTCTGAAACGTTATGCGTATAAAAATCGTAACGCAGACCGAGATTAAGAACCAGATGGGAAGTAGCGCGCCAATCATCCTGGGTGAAGAAGCCCATCTCATGCATAGCTGACTTATATGGCGGTGATCCAAAACTAGGTGTGACACCGCTAGGGATATTGGCCAGAAAATCGGCTTTGCTCGCAAAGGCAAAGGCCGGGTTCTGCGGATTGCTCCGGAATCCGGTATTCAAAGCATATTTACCGCCAAACTTGAGGGCGTGCTTCCCCTTACGAACCGAGATTTTTTGATCGAAACTA
Source organism: Acidobacteriota bacterium (assembly GCA_031394025.1). Taxonomy (GTDB): domain Bacteria; phylum Acidobacteriota; class Terriglobia; order Bryobacterales; family Bryobacteraceae; genus JANXSF01. Next base: position 1,706 of record JANMWO010000159.1, on the reverse strand, counting down.
TACGTGCTGCCATTCATATCCCAAATCTCTGCCGAGGCCAGGCCGAACCCCGAGGTCCCGGCAATGGAAATAGTGGGAATGCTCCGTCCCCAGGGCACAACCTCTTTAGTGCCCGTGGGATCCTTCTGGTTGAAAAACGCATCCAAGCGTTTCATATCGTTAAAATTCCAGCCAAAACGGCTTTCAGATGTCCAACTTGAACCACCGGTAGTGTAACTCGATGCAATCCGGTCTGAAATGTAGTTGAAGGTTCTATCGTTGGCACCGTTCGCTAAGTAGTTTGGATCCAAACCGTAAGGACGCATCCGTGTGTAGGTGAACGACAGATTGCTGGTATTCGTTAAGCGGGCATCTCCCTTGAACAGCATGTGGTTGTCGTGGCTGATCGAATTACGAATTGCCTCGGTAGTGCCGATGTCAGCGTTGATGGGAGTGGTAGGTAGAGGAGCTGTAGCCAATAAAAGTTTCGTTTCCTGGAATGGTAGCGCCTTCAATATCTCGTCGCGAAAGGCCTGCGTGGGAGTGGTACCGGATACCCGCCGTGATGCCGATTCCCGATAGCCCTCGTAGGTGAAGAAGCCAAATACCCGATCTTTAATAATTGGGGCTCCCAGCGTGCCGCCAAACTGATTGAATACCACGCGAGGCTTGCTGATTTCGTCGCCTGTGCCGGTCCTTGCAGCAGTGAAAGGATTGCGCGCGTTCAGCAAATGCGACTGGTAGTTTTCAAACAAAGTGCCGTGCCAGTTATTCGTGCCGGACTTAGAGATGAGATTCACTTGACCGCCAACTACGCTTCCGTATTCCGCAGGCAGGATACCGCGAACCACCTGCACTTCGGCGACCGCATCGATACTCATTACGTCAATGTAATTCCGAGCGCCGTATTGCGACATGCTCTTCTGCTCCGGATTAGAGTTTGCGTCTGTACCGTCGACGCTAATGCCGGTTCCGGTTGCTCCAAGGCCATTTAATCGGGGGCTGCGTCCGCTACCTGAGTCCACTCCCGCCGAAAGGCTGAGAATATTGCTTATGTTGCGGCGTCCGAGAGGAAGTTCGGTTACTTTCTGCCCTTCAAACGTCTGCACCTGTTCCGACGTGGCTGTATTGATCTGCGCCGCGGCGGCTTCCACGTTCACTGACTCAGCTATGGATCCGATCTCCATCACGAAGGTGGGCCTTACCGACTGACTAGCAGCGATTTCTAGTCCATGGCTTGTCTGCCTTTTGAAACCCTTCGCTTCCACAGAAACCGAGTAATTGCCGATCCGAAGAAAATCAAACGCAAACTCACCAGACGGTCCAGTCGTCCTGACATTGGACGCATTGGTTTCCGTGTGCGTGATTGTTACCGTTGCCCCAGGAATCGATCCTCCCGTTGCATCAGTTACAGTGCCGGTCAACGTTGCCGTCGTAACCTGCGCATAGGTTGGCATAAGCATTCCAATCCACAGCAATAGCGTATTACGGATAATCGATTTCATGAAACTGTCCTCGCTACGGATAATCCGAGGTGTACAAGTATACTGCGTGATTTCATGCTGCACAAGGGGGCTCTGTCACCTGCAGCGATTCCGCAACGAGCAGCGTAGCCAAGAAACGGAGGGAGGGTTGCGCGAGAGAGAATGCAGTTTGCCAGGCGGAGACTGAGCCTTAGCTTTATTAGCTGAGAACGGTGGAGAGATCTGGGCCGGGAATTTGCAGTT
>JANMWO010000136.1:0-5359 GCA_031394025.1 Acidobacteriota bacterium | reverse complement strand
GCCGCCTCCATGATGCCCGGACCACCGCCAGTGCACACTACAAAGCGATGGTTAGGATTTTCAAAAGTCTCGCACCATTCCGTCAACAAACGGGAAAGCTCACGAGCCTCGTGATAGTACTGGGCCAGTGGACCATCTTCTTTCACTCTGGCAGAACCGAAGAACACAATGGTGTCGCGGATTCGTTGCTGGCGAAAAGTGTTCAACGGCTTCAAGTATTCAGAAAGAATCCGCAGCGATCGAGCGCTGGGCGTATTCATGAACGCATCATCCTCGTAAGCCAAAGGATGACGATGCTGTTCTGGAGGGTTATCCATTTTCTTTTTGTTCTCTCAATTCAAGTTCTGAAATGCGTTTTTCCAATTGTCGCACTGTCTTCAAAAGATCAGCCAATTTGGGGAACGCAGTAATGGATCGCAGCCATTGGCGACTGTCAAATGCCGGAGAGCCGGAAACCACAGCGCCTTTCGCCACATCGTGACCAATGCCACTTTGAGCGTAGATGACGGCGTTGTCGTTGATGGTCAAGTGTCCTGAAACCCCCACCTGACCCGCTAACAACACATTGTTGCCAAGAATCGTGCTGCCTGCTAAACCAACTTGAGCACAGATAATATTGTCTTCACCAACAACAGATGCATGGCCAATCTGCACCAGATTGTCGATCTTTGCACCACGCTTCACGCGAGTCTCGCCCATGGTAGCCCGGTCAATTGCGGAAAGCGATTGAACTTCCACATCGTCTTCAATCACCACAAAGCCGCTTTGCACAATCTTGAATTGCGTTCCCTCTTTGGTCTTTGCAAATCCAAAACCGTCACCGCCAATCACTACGCTATTTTGCAAAATTACACGATGGCTAATCTGGCAGAATTCACGAACAACGCTGTGGGAATGCGCCAGAAAATCATCTCCAATCCTGGCCCCTTCGTAAATCACGACGCTGGGATGCAGCACGGCATTGCGGCCAATGATCACGTTCCGGCCGACAGCGCAAAATGGTCCGATGGAAGCGCCTTCACCAACTTGGGCGGATGGATCAACATAAGCAAGCGGGCTGATTCCCGGAGCTGGGTGCGGTGGCTGATAGAACATGGCCAAGGCTCTGGCAAAATCGTGATAAGGATTTGCGCTAACCAGGCAGGCGATAGAGAGCCCTGGAATGGGTTCTGCCACCAGAATCGCACTGGCTTTGGTAAGCTTCACTTTCGATGCATATTTTGGATTGGCAAGGAAAGTAAGTTGCCCGCAAGCGGCCTGTTCCATGCCTGCCAATCCGCTGATTTCCAATGTGGGATCTCCCACCAATTGACAGCCTAACCCGGTCGCAAGGTGCTCCAAACGCATTCGCTAATTCTTTCTCCGCTCCCTATTATGGCGGAAATTATGGACATCCACATCGACTTTTAAAGAGGGGACATGGGAACACGGCCCCGAATTAAAAAGGCGGGTTAGCTGGCCTTTGCGGCGCTTTTTTGCAGGCATTCTGCGGAACAAAAATATACGGGTGCTTCGGACTTGCCTACACGTTTGGTGGTTGATTCTGGTGTGAATGTGCCGCATTGGGCGCATCGTCTCAGAACTTGTGACGCCGGTTCGGCAGTGCGTGGACGCATGGTTGGTCCATTGGAAGGTGTGGATTGAGAAAAGACGGTGGAGGTGAACAAACGGGCAACTGATCCGATTACCGCGCGCAATGCGGAAATCATGAAGATGGCGGCAATCAGTCCGAAAAGCACACGAAGCATAGCTAATTACCCTCCTGCAAACGCAATCGGAGCGCCTAACAAGTAGACGCCCCGACTGTCTGAAAGACTACTTCTTTTTTGTAGCCCCACCCTTTTTGGGCGCGTCAGGATTGACGTATTTCGTTTCAATACTGCTTTCCATTTGCTCTAGCATTCCTTTTGCCCCAGGAGCATTTACACCAGTAGGAGAAAGCTTCAAATAAGTTTCAAACGATTCCCGCATACCCGCCGGAGGAATAATTTTCTTCCCATCGGCAGTCATGGTTAATTTCGATGCCAGACTCATGCCGTATTGGTAGTGAGCCTCGGCATAGTTGGGATCACGATCAATGGCCTTTTTGAATGCACTGGATGCTGGTTCCAGTTTCCCCGTGTTAGTCAGCACTGCTCCCAGATTGAAGTAGTACTTACCAGCACCGGCAGGATCAATCGCTGCGGCTTTATCCAATTCAGCTTCTGCTTCTGGAAACTTACCGCCTTTGGCATAGGCTAACGCGAAGTTATTGTGCGTTCCAGCGTCATCCGGCTTAATTTCAATTGCCTTAGAAAAAGCATCGTAACTTTTCTGAGCTGCTGCTTCTTTTTCAGCGCCTTGCAAAGTAGTAGCCAAGCCGGTGTAGGCTTCAGCCATATTTGCCCAAACAACAAACTGCTTGGGATCCTGAGCCGCTGCTTTCTCAAAAGCCTTCACTGAGACATCGTACTGCTTGTTCTTCAGCGTCTCCATGCCTTCGTTGAAAGCGTCGTTCAAATCTTTGTTCTTGGCCAATGCTGCAGTAAGTTCTTTCACTGCTTTTTCTATGGCTTCCTTCTCTTCCTTCGTCATTTCACGCGACTGTTCTTTGGTCAGCGGCAATCCCGATTCGGCTGCTTTGGCCACAGCTTCCTGTCGAGTCTTGGTAGCCGTCGCCATTTTCTGCAGGTCGAAATTGATAGGAAGCGGGTCACCCATGCGAGACCGAACGCCCTTTACGGTATCCTTCACCACACCATCTACTTCGCACGAAATATTGTAAGTACCAATGGGCAGGCCAGCGTGGAACCAATGACCTTTTTTATCGGTTTTTACCTTGTAGGCGCCTTTAATGTCCGTCCGTTCCAACTTGATCATGGCACCAATCAGGGGCTTGCCATCGTCGCCTTTAACGTCCCCCTCAAGCGAAGTTGTTTGGGCTAGTGCGCCGCCCACAAACAACATGCTCAGGGCCGTCAGCCCAACCAATTTCTTCATTGCTGTCATAGCAAAAATCCTCCAAGGGGGGAAAATAACTTTCCTATCGAGGATACTACATCCCCTCAAGCAGATGAGACGCCGTAAACAAACTTTGGGTTACGAAACCAAAGCCGCACAGATTTCGTAGACAGTTACATACCGCTATTGCACAGACCAGAATCGTTTCTCATCCGTAACGCATCTATAAAGATATCGATTACAATAGTAGTACAGTTTAGGGATATTAATGAGTTCATTCTATCAACAGTTATTTTTCGTTTTACTACTTCTGGCACCAGGAAGTCTGCTTTTCAGCGCCGGTTCCACTCCGGCAGATCAATTAGCCCGAGCCACCAACGCCTACAATCGCACCGATTACCAAGGTGCCCTGGATGCAGTAGTCAGCCTTCCGGTGAAGCCACTCAAAGCCAATCTGTTGATTGGTAAGAGCTATTACATGCTGGGTGACTTCAAAAAGGCATGTGATTTTCTGCACAAAGGGGCCGAGCAGGATTCTAATAATTCCGAATATTACCTTTGGCTGGGACGCGCTTATGGCCGTCGCGCCGAGTCGGGGAATCCACTCACTGCGCCCAGCTATGCCGGAAAAGCTCGTCAGAATTTTGAGAAGGCTGTTCAGTTAGACCCCAAAAACGGCGATGCACTCAACGATCTTTTTGATTACTATTTGCAGGCCCCAGGGTTCCTAGGCGGCGGCTTGGACAAGGCCACGGCGCTGTTGCCCAAAATCAAAGATTACGATTCTGCCGAATTTCATTTCGCGCTGGCCCAAATCGCTGAGAAGCGTAAAGAATTCGGCACTGCCGAACAACAGTTTCGACGGGCTGCCGATCTTGCCCCTCGACAGGTGGGCCGCATCCTTGATTTGGCAAAATTCCTATTCCGCCAAGGTAGGGTTCGCGAAGCAGATTCATTGTTGAAGCAAGCCGCTATTATCTCCCCCAGCGATCCTAAGGTGTTGTTTGAACAAGCTAGCCTGCTGGTCCGATCTAAACGTGATTTGAATGAAGCCAAACGGCTGTTGAAGATCTACATACAATCCCCTCTTACACCTGATTTGCCGTCTCGTGCCGATGCTGAAAAACTTTTGAAGCAAGCCGAAAGCGGTGCCTAGCCCACGGTGAATTTCTTTAGCCCAGACATACTCCGGTTCAGTTTCAACGCCCTGCAAGCGAATAAAGTTCGTACATTTTTGACAGCGCTGGGGCTGGTGATCGGCAACGCCTCCGTTATCCTGGTGGTCACGATTTCCATGACCAGTCGGGATTATATTCTGGAACAGATTCGTGGTCTGGGTTCAAACGTCATCTTCGCTTACTATCAGGTTGGCAACCGATCGGGTGGATCTGTAGTTGATGCGGACTACGTCAAAATCGCCGATGTGGAAGCAATGCGGCAAGGTTTGGGAAGCCGGATTATAGCGGCCACCGGGATTATGAGCAGCGGCGATCGCATCATGATCCAAGGCAAAGAGCAGGATATTTCCATTATCGGATCGGATGAATATTATTCCGCCGTGCGAAACCTGGTGCTGCTGTCTGGTCGATTCATGAGTGCCGACGATGTTGCTATGCGACGCAGAGTGGCCTGTCTTACCCAGCGGCTGGCAAACCGAATGTACGGCGGTCAACAAGCTTCTTTGGGCCAGATCATCAAGCTGCACGGCCTGCAATTCACCGTCATTGGGACGTTCAAAGAGAAAACGGAAAGTTATGGTCTTTCAGAGATCATGACGGAAACCATTCTCACCCCTATCACTGTTCTACGATATTTTTCACCAGAAGAGCGCATCGACCCTATGTACGTTCAGGTTCGCGATCCCGACGATGTGGAAAGTGCCATGGCTCAGGTAAAGCAAATTCTGGAATCACGCCATCGTCCCGGTGCCAAATATTATGTCGATAGCTTGAAAGCCATCCTGGACGCCGCAAAGCAAATTTCTATGATTCTCACCATGGTCCTGGTGATGGTTAGCGCCATCGCCCTGATCATTTCTGGGATTGGAATCATGAATATCATGCTGGTTACTGTTACCGAGCGCACCAAAGAGATTGGTCTGCGCATGGCATTGGGTGCACCACGCAAAGCTGTTCTGTTCCAGTTTTTGGCCGAAGCAGTGATCATCAGCGTCGCCGGTGGTTTCATTGGCATCTTGTTTGGAGTTGGGATACCGTGGGTCGCAGCGCTAGTATCGGGCATTGATATTCCCATCTCTGGCCTATCCGTGGCCATTGCTTTTGGAGTGTCGCTTTTAGTCGGCGTGGTCTTCGGGCTGCTTCCCGCCAGCCGGGCGGCTCAGTTGAATCCAACAGAAGCCATTCGTTACGAATGAAATTCCCCCTGTTCATTTCCAGGATTCGTTAAAGAAACCACCAGC
>JANMWO010000102.1:0-14121 GCA_031394025.1 Acidobacteriota bacterium | reverse complement strand
ATGGCATGGCCAGCTTCTTTTCCGAAAAGCCCTTGGACGTGGTGCGTTGCGATGTTCACACGGGCGAATTATCGTCACCAAAGTATTTGTTTACAGGCGAGCAATTGGTTAGCCCCTCGGCACCACTAGCAGATCGACGTGCGGCGCTGGCCAAAATGATTACAGAGAAAGATCAGGATCGGTTGGCGCGCACGTATGTGAATCGAATCTGGAAGCGGTTGTTTGGGCATGGCATTGTGGAACCAGTGGACAACTTGGATGCCAAGGCTTGGAACCCAGAATTGTTGGCGAGTCTGGCTGCTGATTTCAAGGCTTCTGGCTTCAATGCGCAAGCACTGTTAAGGCGAATTCTTACATCGCGAGCCTACCAATTGCCTGCCGTTGAGCCAACAGAGAAATTCCTGTTTGAAGGACCGCTGGCGCGTCGGCTGACTGCTGAACAATTTTCAGATAACGTGGCCGCACTCACCGGGGAATGGCGATTGAAGCAGAGCGGCAAGAGCGCCGAGTATGTTCGGGAATGGCAAGTGAAATCCACTGCATTGACCCGTGCGCTAGGGCGGCCGATTCGGGATCAGGTAACAACAGATCGGCAGGATGCGGCAACCATGCTTCAGGCGTTGGAACTGGTGAATGGAACTGTTCTGGCGGAGCAACTGCATTTGGGTGCCCAGCGGATGTTAGGAGTGCGACAACCTCCTGCACAAAACATTTTTGATAGCGGAACCATTGGAGCATCGAAGCTGATTCCGGTGGAATTTGATATTACGGGAGTGGATAAGCTGTGGCTGCTGATGGAAGACTTCGAAAGTTATGATCGGACCAGAGTGCAAGGGCGTTGGGGCGATTTGGTGTTGAGTGGTCCCAACGGCGAACAGAAAATTGAAGATGCCTACGCCCCTTTGCCATCGGAAAAAGTTCTTGATATACGCGGCAAGGGATATACAAAGTTGAAGGCGGTGCTTGGTTTCGATGAAGCCAGCAAGGCTAGCGACGTGAATGCGCATGTCCGTTTTTTTGCATTTAAGAGTGTGCCCGATAGAAGCCAACTGGTGAAAGTGGCTGGCAAGCTTCCCATGGAACAAGCCGTGGGGCAAAGCTGGAGTGCATTGGATTCCGGCAAGTTGATTGATCGGGTCTATCAATACGCGTTAAGTCGTAAGCCGAACTCGCGGGAAGCGTCGGTGGCCAAAGGGATCGCCGTGAAGGATGGCCAACCATCGGCAGATGGGCTGGAAGATCTATTGTGGTCGTTATTTATTTCGCCCGAGTTTCAGTTTATTCGTTAAGGACATGGCATGAACAGAAGAGACTTTTTGAAAAATGCTTCGGCAGCAACATTGTCAGCTTTGGCTGCTGGTAATTCTCCGCAGTTACTGGGCGCGCCGAAACTGGAAGCCACAGCGGATACGGTAATTCTACTTTGGATGGCCGGTGGCATGGCGCAAACGGAAACGTTCGATCCAAAACGTTATGAACCTTTCGTGACTGGTATGGATCCGAAGCGCGTGTTGAGTACCTTTCCATCCATTCCAACTAAAGTGGATAACATCCGTGTGAGCGAAGGGTTGGAGCAGATTGCCAGTGTGATGGATAAGATGACGCTGCTGCGCACTTATCAGGCAGGTGACCTGGGTCATATTCTACATTCACGACATCAGTTTCACTGGCATACCGGTTACGCACCGCCGCTATCGGTAGCTGCTCCGCATATGGGCAGTATGATTGCGCGCACGCTAGGCCCGAAGAATCCTGACATCCCAGCGTTCATTGACATTGGTCAGAATTTGGAGATCGGTGCTGAAAGTGATTCTTTGAAAGCGTTTCACACGGCAGGGTTTTTGGGTACCGAGCATGGTCCGTTTTTCATCGCCGATCCAACGGAAGCAGCGCGGGCCGTGCGTCCGCCCAAGCACATCACCAAGGAACGATTCGAGAATCGGTATGAACAGTACAAGCAACTGATGGCAGCAGGCAGTGGGTATCAACAGGAGTCGTTGAAGCGATCTATTGAAAATGCACATAGGTTGCTTTCGTCCCCTGCGGCCAAGGCTTTTGATTTGTCGCTTGAATCTGCGGAAACGGTGGCGAAGTACGATACGGGACGGTTCGGATTAGGATGCCTGTTGGCACGACGTTTGACAGAAGCGGGCGCGCGGTTCATTGAAGTGACCAGTGAATACATTCCATTCCGCTATTGGGATTCGCATGAAAATGGGCACGACCGGGCAAAGGTGATGAAGGAAACCATTGACCGTCCAGTTGCGCAATTGATTCGTGATTTGGAGGAGCGGGGCTTACTGAATCGAACCTTGATTGTGTTGGCCAGCGAGTTCGGTCGGGACATGATGACGGAAGGCAAGCCGGAAAAGCCGGTTGAAGATCAGGTGAAAGTGCCAGACCGTTTGATGGAGACAAAGCACTATGGCATGCATCGCCACTTCACCGAAGCAGGCAGCGTTCTGCTGGTTGGCGGCGGCATGAAGCGCGGTTACTTATATGGCGCAACGGCGGATGAGCGGCCCTGTCGTGTGGTGGATAAGCCGGTGCGCATTGAAGATCTGCATGCCACCATTTACCGGGCCATGGGCATTCCGGCTAATCAAGGATATCTGGTGGAGAGTCGACCTTTTTATGTGACGAAGGATGGCAAGGGCAAGGCGATCAGCGACGTGTTCGCTTAGAAGTTATCCGCATTTCGCACTGTTTTATCTGCGCTCATCTGCGTCATCTGCGGATAGTATGTTTTTTCAGGCGTTTTGCCCCGGCGAGAAATAGCAGAATGAATCCGGCTCCAATGGTGCTTGGTTCGGGAGCCGTAACTGGATCAAGAAGCACTCCATGAATTTCGCCTCCGATCAATCCGAATCCAACGATTTGGCCTTTATTGTTCACTCCAAGCCCGCTGCGTATGTTCCAGGCAGCGGAAGAGGCTCCGTCCAACAAGGTGTTTAGACCACGAATTCCGTTCACTGAATCCCATAGGAAAGCATTGGTAACTCCCCCAGCGGTTTGAGAATCACCAACGACCATCGTACCCGTGTCATTGATGCCAATGGCGCGGCTTGACGAGCCACCCAATGTGCCTAGATTCTGATAAGGACCCGTTCCAGTCCCAAAGAACGCATTCTGAATGCCGCCACCTAAATCAAACCATCCGATCACGTTGTCATTGTCGTTGATCTTAAAAGCAGTACCGGCGAAGCCCAGGTTCACCATTGCCGTCCCGTTCCAATAGAAGGCACGGTTCCCTGAAGTGGATTCGCTGTAGCCCACCGCGTGGCCCGCACCATTGACGTCATAGGCGTAGCTTTGCGCCCCACCGGGCAGAGTACCCAAGTTCATCATTGGCCCGCCATTCACCCAAATTGCGGCGAGGTTCGAAAAGGTTGAAGTCATCGCCCAGCCGGCAACATCGCCATTGCCGTTCAACCCGCGCGCAACAGATTGTTGTCCACCGAACGTTCCCAAGTCCACCATACCGCCGGGATATGTGGCTCTAACGGCTCTGTAAGCTCCACCTGCTGTTGATCCATACCCGGCGATTTGCCCGGCGTCATTAATTTCATTTCCATCGCCTGCTGTACCGTTTAACGCGCCCATGTCTTTTAGACCGGTAGATGGTGACCAATAGGTCATATGATAGTCTGCACCAACGAATGCGTAGCCGGTTACTTGACCTACGTTATTGATCCAAACTCCTTCGCTGTAATTACCTCCTGGTAAAACTCCAAGGTCCGTTGCATGATAGATTGTGCTAGCAGATAGACTTGCAATAGAGATGGCCAAAAGGAATAAGGACGATGCTAAATGTCGTTGTTTCATATTACCGTTCGTTAACATCGTATCGGATATCAGAGGCGACCGCAATTAGCCAAAGGAGACGCAATGGAGTACATCGCATATTTGCATAAAGACAAAAAAGTCCGATTTTGGCGTGAGCTTTCCAGATTTTCCCGGTTGCATCACTGCGGGAAAAAAATTGGAGGAGGCGCGAAACTTGGCAGGGGAAGCATTGCTGCTGCATATTCGCGGAATGCTTGAAGATGGTGAGGCTGTTCCAGAGCCTTCCACAATTGACAACATTGCTAAAGATCCCGCACTGAAGAATGCTGTAGCTTTTTTAGTGAATGCAAACATTGAAAAGACGGTCCGCATCAACATTACTGCGCGGGAAAGCCAGATCAAACGGATAGACCAATTGGCTCGCCGTGCGGGAATTTCTCGTTCTGCCTACAAGGTGCAGTCTTCGGCCGAATGCAATTATTTAAACAACACCGTAAATCTCGTTCCCAAACCTAACTGACTAGCCACCAGGATTTCCGACCCGTGAGCCTGCGCAATCATCTGCGCAATAGACAAACCCAACCCCACCCCATCACGATCCGTCCGAGCCGTGTCAACCTGATAGAAGCGTTCAAAAATATGACCCACCGATTCCGCCGGTATGCCCTCCCCTGTATCTTCCACTGCCAGCACAATCCCCGCTTCTTCAACCATCGTAGAAATCGTAATTGAGCCACCCCGCCTTGTGTACTTCAACGCGTTATCAACCAAAATAAATAGCAGTCTACGCACAGCATCTTCATTCGCTAAAACAACCGCTGTCCCAACTATCAAAGCCTGTTTCAGAAATTGCCCGTGCCCTTCGGCAATAGGCAGGCTTTGCAACAGAACATCCGCAACAATGCCATTCAAATCTGTTTCCGATACAAGAAATTCCGTGACACTGGCATCAGCCCGAGCCAGTGTCAGTAGCGATTCTGTAAGTTGAGTCATCCGCTCTGACTCCTGCTGAATAGTAACAAGCGACTTACGATACTCATCCGGCGATCGCTCCCTGCGTAAAGCCAATTCCGACGTAGTACGAATTAAAGTAAGTGGTGTTCTCAGTTCATGCGACGCATCGGCAGTGAATTTTTGAATCCGCTGAACGGCAGCTTCCAGACGACCCAGCAACTCATTCCACGTCTCAGACATTCGTTGTAATTCGTCGCCCGTTTGCGGCACCTTCAATCGTAAAGAAAGGTTTTGAACGCTAATAGAATGGGCGATACTAGTGATTTCATCCACCGGACTAAGCGCCCTCCGACTGATCCAATAGCCGCCCAGGCAAGCGCCCAGTAAGATAGCTGGAATCATAAAAAACAAAAGATTACGCAGTGCTCCCATAATTTCCTGTACTTCATTCAGCGGCGCGGCAACCCGAGCATTGTAAGTGATGCCGTTGTAAGTGATGCGATCACTCAACATACGAATGGCCCCACCAACCCCTCCCACGGTGCGGAATGCTGGCTGCTTCCATTCCATTGGCGCAACAATCAACGGCGTATGTCCGGAAGGAAGTAACTGTATGCCTGAACTATCCCGTAACTCAATCATTTCCCCATTGGGTACTTCTTTGGCGAATTCAGCAAGTTCCGCAGCAAGGCCCGCGCTGTCCACTTGAGGACCCTCCACCTCAAGTACCTTTTGTAGCCCTTCAATCCGCTGCGTAAGTCGTAAATCCACACCGCGAATCAGAAAGTTGTCCAGGGCAAACCAGATGGAAAGTCCGAACAGCACTAACCCTAAAAGAAGCACCGCCGAATACCAGACAGTCAGCCGAAGACGAATGGAGTAAGTGGCCATCATTCCTTGACAAAGATTGAGTAACCAACCCCTCGGATGGTGTGGATCAGCCTGATTTCCCCTGGGGCTTCCACCTTTGCCCTAAGTAGCCGCACAAAGGCATCCAGCGTGTTACTTTCAATATCGGAATCTCTGCTCCAAACAATTTCAATCAACGCATCCCTTGTCACAACCCTTCCCGCATTGCGCAGAAGCAGTTCTAAAATAGCGAATTCAGTTCGAGTAAGATTAACATTGCGTGTCCCCCGCCGAACCACATGAGCCCCATGATCCATAGATAAATCGGCCACTTCATAACGCACAGACTGCGCAATTGGACCCCTTCGGGCAACTGCTTTTACCCTTGCCATCAGCACCTCAAGTGAAAATGGTTTGGTTAGATAATCGTCAGCTCCAAGATTCAATCCCTGCACAATATCCTGCGTAGCATCGCGCGCAGTTAGCATCAAAATGGGCGTCTGATTTCGTTCCGAACGCAGCCGTTTGACTATACCAAAGCCATCCATTCCCGGCAGCATCACATCCAGAATAAGCATGTCAAAAGATTCGGTAAGCGCAAGACTCAGGCCTTCTTTGCCTTCGCTCGCCAGTGTTGTAACGTGCCCTTCCTCAGTCAAGCATTGCCGAAGTAACTGCGCCATTCGCATTTCGTCCTCTACGATCAGGATTCGCATCTTCTGTTATTTAGATGATATGCCGTAAATCTGAAAAAGCGCTGTAAGCAACCTTAGTTTCAGACAATCTTCAGAATGCAAGATTAGCTTGGAAGTGAGGTTTTAGAATGAAGAAGACTCTAACTTGTTTACTACTAGGCGTGGTGATCTCATGCGCCGCATCAGCCGCTCATCGCGTTATCGGAACTATTGGAATTGGTGGTGAAGGCGGTTGGGACTATGTGACTGTAGGTTCCGCTGCTCGTCGACTCTACATTGCTCATGCCACCAAGGTTGTGGTTCTTGACCTGGATACCGAAAAAGTAGTCGGCGAAATTCTGGATACTTCTGGAGTCCACGGGGTTGCTTTGGCCCCCAAGTTGAATCGTGGGTTTACCAGCAATGGCCGCACCAACAACGTCACTATCTTCGATTTGAAAACACTGAAATCTTTAGGACAGGTGAAGACCGGTGAAAATCCAGATGCGATTGCTTACGACGAAAAGTCCAATCATGTGGTCACATTCAACGGCCGATCCAAAGACGCCACTGTGTTTGAAGCAAGCACAGGGAAGGTTTTGGCCACCATTCCACTAGGAGGCAAGCCCGAATTTCCTGCTGCAGATGACAAGGGTAAAATGTGGGTCAATATTGAGGATACACATGAGATTGCAGAAATCGACGTGGCCAAGGGTTCCTTAACCAAACGCTATGTGCTGGTGGGCTGTGAAGATCCTACAGGCCTGGCTATGGATTTTCAGCGTCACCATATCTTTTCTGTATGTGGCAATAAAGTAATGGCCATTTCAGATGCAGTGACAGGGAAAGTAATTGCCACTCTGCCCATTGGCGAAGGGTCCGACGGTGTCAGTTTCGACCCTGGTACCGGGCTGGTATTCAGCTCCAATGGTGAGGGCAACGTAACGGTGGTGCGCCTGGTCGGCAATAAGTATGTGGTTGCAGAAACAGTGCCCACTGCTGTTGGCGCACGAACCAATGCCGTAGATCCGAAGACTCATAAAATGTATTTGCCAGCGGCCAAGTACGGCCCCGTTCCAGCAGCAACGGCTGAAAAAAAGAACCCCCGTCCTGCCATGATTCCAGGTAGCTTTATGCTACTGGTTGTCGGTCAATAAAAAGGAGAATTATCCAATGAAAATGTTATTCAGTGCAATCGCAGTTGTGGCCCTAAGCAGTTTTGCTATGGCCGCTTTGGACATCAGCAAACTTCCTGCTGCCGTTCAAAAAACAATTAAAGAAGAAACTAAGAACGCGACAAACGTAAAGGTCTCCAAGGAAACTGAAGCCGGCAAAACAGTTTACGAAGTAGAATCCAAAGTGAATGGCCATGGTCGCGATCTGATGGTGGACGCCACCGGCGCAGTACTTTCCATTGAAGAAGAAGTGTCCTTAGACGCCATTCCCGCTGCTGCCAAAGCGGCCATTGAAAAGATGGCGATGGGCGGTAAAATCGGCAAAGTGGAAACGGTGACCAAAGGTAAAGTTGTCACTTACGAAGCAGTCATTACCAAGAAAGGTAAAAAACCTTCAGAGATGATGGTAAATGCCGACGGGTCGGAAGCGAAATAATGATTTACAGCCCGGAGTCTTCCCGCTAACGGAGGACTCCGAAACTTTGAAACCCGTTCAACCTGATCATTTATCCCTTACTGACGGGATATACTCGTTCCCATAAAATCTGTACGCTTGTGTAAAGTGCGTCGTAGAAGCAAAGCTTTCGGATGGTGCGGTGCAGAAACTATGCGCAGTATATTTTTGCTGCTATTGTGCGCTGCCTGCCTTGCTGACGATTTCGACATTACGCCCGTTCCAGCGCTAACTGGTAGCATTCGGGTCCTTGCATCAGCCAACTGCGATGATGATTCCGATGATCCTCACCATAGCATTTTAGGCCATTTAATTCATGTTGCGGTGCCTCAGGCCACTGCATCCCTCAATCCACAGTTCGTAACTCTTTCTTCACTTCTGCCAACTCAGCCTGCGCCAACCACCCCGTTTGACCGCACGGTTGCATTGGATCGCGGTCCCCCTTCCTCTCTTTAAATCAAATCCCAAACCACAATTGATTGATTTTTAGGAGGTCATATGACGTCACCATTTCGGTGCGTGCTCAAGCCCATTCTAGGAGCGATGTTGGCCGTCGGCACTCTTGCCGCACAGTCGCCGCTAACCTGGGATCAGGTCACTGAGCACTTTAAAAAGAATAATCCCAATCGCCTTGCCGGAGAATTATTCGTTCAGGAATTTCGCGCGAATGAGACCACAGCAGGGTTCCGACCCAATCCTATCCTCACTTCCACCGAGGACCAGAACAGTCTATTCTCAACGAATCCCTATCGACCGTTAGGAGCGATTCAGTGGACCCAGGCCGTCAGCCAACTCATAGAACGCCGCAATAAACGACAGCTTCGAGTAGAAAGTGCGCGTCTGGCCACCGCTGTTTCCAAAACAGATTTAGCCGACCTGGACCGCCAGCTTACCTTCGCTTTGCGCGATGCGTTTGTCCGCGTTCTCCAAGGCAAGGCCGTATTGGAATTGGCTGAGGAAAACCTGAAGCACTATGATCGCGTGGTGGATGTGAATCGTGAACGGCAAAAGGCTGGCGACATTTCCCGTATCGACCTGCAGCGTGTAGAACTGCAAAGGGTCCAATTTGAAAGCGATCTGGTGAATGCCAATGTGAATGTGCAAACCGCCAAAATTGCGTTGCTGGCCCTGATGAACGAGCAACAACCGATTGACTCCTTTGACGTGGTTGGTGTGTTCGATTTCAAGCCAATCCAGATCACGCTGGAAGAGAGTCGCGCTGCCGCCCTAGAAACTCGTCCCGATCTGAAATCGGCAACTACGGGAGTGGAAAAGGCCAAGGCCGATAACCGGCTTGCCTTCGCCAACGGCTCCACAGACCCCACGCTGATTGCCGACTATGCCCGCGTCGGACCACACAATTCCATTGGGGTGGGCTTTTCTATTCCTCTGCGATTTTTTGATCGCAACCAAGGGGAGAAAGCTCGGACCACGTTAGAGATTCAACGAGTCGACAAAGTTCGCGCGGGCGTCCGGTCAAACATTTATCGCGACGTCGATTCCGCCTATGCTTCGCTCGAAAGTATTGCCGCACTGTTGAAGCCTTATCGGGAACGCTACCTGCCGCAATCGGCAGATATTCGCGAAACAGTGTCCTTCGCCTATAGCAATGGGGGAGCGTCCCTGCTTGAGTTTTTAGATGCGCAAAAATCGTATCGCGATACTCAATTGAATTACCGCAACCTGATCGCTTCCTACTTGGCTGCGGTCAATCAACTTAGTTTTGCAATCGGACGGGAGGTGATTCCATGAAACATACTTTATTCGAAATGGTTTTGGTGGTTGGGCTTTGCAGCCTAACCAGTTGTTCCGGCGAACGCTCAGTGGATGCTAGCGAAAAGACACCCACCAGGATAGAGTCTGCCCCAGATGCTTCCATTCTGGAAGTGCAGCATCCAGAACAGTACACATTGGTGACCGTTGCCGCTCGACGTTCTGCCGATGAGGTTCCAGCCAATGGAACCGTGGCTCCCGATGTCAGCCGCACGGTTCCCGTAAATTCACTGACTGGCGGACGGGTCATTGAAATTCATGCTCGGCTTGGTGACGAAGTAAAGAAGGGGCAACTGCTGCTGAAGATGGTGAGTCAGGATCTGAGTTCGGCAATCGCTGATTACAGAAAGTTTCAGGCAGATGAATTAATTGCCCGTCGTCAATTGGATCGGGCCAAGCTTTTGTTCGCGCGCGGTGCCATCGCAGAGAAGGATTTACAGATTGCCGACGACGTGGATGTACGAGCCAAATTCGACATTGAAACCGCAGGGCAAAAAATTACCCTGCTTGGCGGCGACCTCAAAACAATGTCGCACGTCATTGAAATTACCGCCCCCAGCACAGGCGTCATCGTAGAACAAAATGTGACTGGCGGGGCAGGTGTCAAGTCGCTAGACAATTCCCCGAACTTGTTCACCATCGCCGACCTATCCCGAGTTTGGGTTTTGTGCGATGTCTACGAAAATAATTTAGCGCAGGTGCGCATGGGGGATTTCGCGGAATTCAGGCTGAATGCCTATCCTGACCGGCTGTTGCGCGGCCGCGTCAGCAACATATCCAGAATTCTTGACCCCGCAACGCGAACCGCCAAGGTCCGGCTGGAACTGGATAATGCAGCGGGACTTTTGCGTCCAGGGATGTTCGCCGTGGTGACGTTCCGATCACAATTATCGCGAGAGCGGTCCATAGCACCCTCCAGCGCTTTTCTACGATTGCATGACCGCGATTGGGTGTTTGTGCCATCAGATGCAAAACACTTCCGTCGCATTGAAGTGCAAGCAGGGGCGCAGGTGGGCGATGGCATGCAAGAAGTGTTGAGTGGTCTTAAACCCGGAGATCGAATCGTAGCCCAGGCACTGCAAATGTCCTCCTCAGGCGAGAACCAATAAAGGGCCCACTATGATTAAGCGACTTGTAGATTTTGCTCTTCGGGAACGGCTACTGGTAGCAGGAATTGGAATCCTGCTGCTGATATGGGGAGCATTTTCGTTTTATAAATTACCCGTTGAAGCTTATCCTGACGTTGCCAACACCTGGGTCCAAGTGATCACGCAGTGGCCCGGTAGAGCAGCGGAAGAAGTGGAACAGCAAGTCACCATTCCAATTGAGGCGCAAACCAATGGCGTCTCCCACCTGCAGAAGCTTCGTTCAGTTTCGCTGTTCGGACTCTCCGTAGTGAGCCTCATTTTCGACGATGATGCCGACAATCCAATGAGCAGACAACAAGTCCTGGAAAAGCTATCCCAGATGACTTGGCCCGCTGGTTTAAATCCTACTCTTGGGCCTGATTACAGTCCCGTTGGACAGATCTATTTGTACACCGTGAAAAGTACCAACCCGCGCTTTGACGTTACCGAGTTGAAGGCCATTGAAGATTGGGAGTTAGAAAAGCGCTTCAAATCAGTACCCAATGTTGTAGACGTTTCCAGCTTCGGCGGCATCACGCGGGAATACCAGGTGCAGGTTGACCCCAACCGTCTTGCCGCCTATAGCATTGGCATCGCCCAAGTGGAACAAGCGCTGGCCGCAAATAATATTAACGCCGGTGGCAGTTTTATTGAGCATGGTCAACAGGCCTTCAACGTGCGCGCACTCGGACTCATGCGCAACACCTCCGATATTGGACAGACAGTTTTGAAGGTCCAAGCCGGGATCCCGGTCCGCGTGCGCGATGTTGCCGTGGTCACCCAAGGTCCAAAGATTCGCCTTGGAAAAGTGGGCAAGGCAACTCGTTTATCGAATAAACAGGTAGTGGACGACGACGATGCTGTGGAAGGAATTGTGCTGATGCGCAAAGGTGCCGAGTTTGATCGGGCGATTGACGGAATCCACGCCAAGGTGAAAGAACTGAATGAACATTTTCTACCAGCCGGGGTGAAGATCGTGCCGCACTTGGATCGCGGTGATCTGGTGGAATTCACCACTCATACGGTAATGCACAATCTGACCGAAGGCATCTTGTTGGTAGTGGTGATCCTTTTCTTTTTCCTGGGCAATATCCGCAGTGCGCTCATTGTTGCCTGCACCATTCCATTCTCTCTACTGTTTGCTTCTATCCTGCTTGACTTGCGACATATTCCCGCTAATCTGCTTTCCTTGGGTGCGCTGGATTTCGGCATGGTGGTGGATGGCGCAGTTGTGATGGTGGAAAATATTTTGCGTCATGTGGGCCGTAAAGACGAACAAAACCTCACTATTCTTCAGAAAATCACCCGAGCCGCCCATGAAGTGCAACGTCCGGTTTTTTACGCCATCGGGATCATCATCACTGCTTATTTGCCGATTTTTACCCTGGAACATGTTGAGGGTAGATTGTTTCGCCCCATGGCTTGGACCGTTGCCTTCGCCTTATTGGGAGCTTTGGTTTTTTCCATGTTGCTGGCACCCGTACTGGCCAGTTTCCTGTTCCGCAATGGTGCCCATGAATGGGACAATCCGATACTTGCCTGGATGGAGCGCGTCTATCGCCGCATGTTGACCTGGTGCATTGGTCACCGTTGGATCACCGTTGGAGCTGCGATATTGGCACTCAGCGGAAGCCTTTTTCTTGCTGCCAGCGGTGCCATTGGATCAGAGTTTTTACCGCACTTGGATGAAGGCGCAGTCTGGGCTCGAGGGACGCTTGGCTCCAGCGTAGGACCAACAGAATCCGAACGAATCACCCGCGAATCACGCCGTATTTTTGCAGGATTTCCAGAAGTCACTCAAGTAGTTTCTCAACTGGGCCGCCCCGATGACGGTACCGATTCAG
The DNA here is from genome assembly GCA_031394025.1 of Acidobacteriota bacterium. GTDB lineage: Bacteria > Acidobacteriota > Terriglobia > Bryobacterales > Bryobacteraceae > JANXSF01. The sequence goes on along the minus strand of JANMWO010000102.1, from coordinate 1,485 downwards.
CGGGCTTTTTTAACACCGAGTATTTCGTGGATCTGATGCCGCATGACAAATGGCGGCCGCAGTTCCATACGAAAGATGAACTGGTCGATGCCATGAACAAGGAAGTAAGCAAGATCCCCGGCGTCCTATGGAACTTCTCTCAACCCATTGCCGACAACATGGAAGAAGCCATGAGCGGTGTGAAAGGGCAACTGGCCGTGAAGGTTTACGGCACAGATTTGAAAACCCTGGAAGCCACGGCCGACAAAATTGTGGGGGCCATGAACACCATCCCCGGTGTCGCCGATTTGGGTGTGTTCCGTGTTGTTGGCCAACCGAATTTGAACCTTGAAGTGAACCGCGAAAAGGCCGATCGATTTGGGATAAATGTTGTGGACGTTCAGGATGCAATTGAGACCGCAGCAGGGGGCAAAGCTGTCGGTCAGATATTGCAGGGAGAGCGCAAGTTCGACCTGGTTGTCCGCTATCTGGAAGAGTTCCGAAAGACTCCCGAAGACATTGCAAACATCCGCATTCTGGCACCCAGTGGCGAACGCGTCGCGCTTGGTCAAGTGTGCGACGTCCATTTGGAAGACGGCGCATCCATGATCTACCGCGAGTCTGGTTCGCGATATATTGCCATTAAGTACAGCGTTCGTGGGCGTGACCTTGGGTCCACTGTCGAAGAGGCAATCGCCAAAGTGGGTAAGCAGGTAAAGCTGCCCGAAGGATATCGTCTGGAATGGGCCGGAGAGTATGAAAGCCAGAAGCGCTCTCAACAGCGTTTAGCGGTGATGGTGCCCATCACAATCCTAATGATTTTTATAATTTTATACACCGTGTTTCATTCCCTAAAATGGTCCATGCTGATCATGGTGAACATCGCCCTGGCCCCCATCGGCGGGTTGCTCGCGTTGTACGCCACAGGCACCCACTTCAGCGTGTCATCCGGTGTTGGATTTCTGGCGCTGTTCGGCGTTTCCGTTCAGACAGGTTTGATTATGGTGGAGTACATCAATCAACTGCGCGCCCGTGGAGAGTCCGTAATCAACGCCGCAGTGGACGGTGCCGTTCGCCGACTTCGCCCCATCATGATGACCATGTTAGTCGCCACGCTGGGCCTGCTCCCCGCCGCAACGTCGCACGGCATTGGTTCCGATTCCCAACGGCCCTTTGCCATCGTAATCGTCGGCGGCCTGATCGCCACTTTATTTATGAGTATCTTGCTTCTACCTACAATTTATGTTTGGGTAGCCAGACCAACCGACGAGCTGGGATCAGAAGGCGCAGAGTAGTTGTGAGTAGTGGATTTGGCTTGGATGGAGCGGGCCGTGAAGCCGATTGACTTGGCGATGCTGCGTCTTGGCAACGCTTGTATTTTATTTATGCCGGGGGAACTTTTTATTGAGTACCAATTGGCGGCACAGCAAATGAAGCCGCAGAGTTTTGTAGCAATGGCTGCTTATGGACTTTATGGAATGGGTTACATTGGCACGGCGAAGGCTT
>JANMWO010000098.1:0-3448 GCA_031394025.1 Acidobacteriota bacterium | reverse complement strand
AGGTTGCCAATGATCCGTCGCATTATTGCTCTCTTTTTGACTTGCTGCTGCGCCTTTGGGCAAGATGAACCACCTCAGGAACCAACCATAAGTTAGTAGGTGGGACGATGATGAACAAACAGAAAAGTAAATGTTTTCTATGCCTGTTGTGCGCAATTGCTCACGGAATGGCCCAAGACGACGATCCGCGTCAAACCCGTTATGACAAGATTATGGAAGACTCATCCTCGGTTGACTTGACCATGCGAATGGACCGGCTGGAATACCTTCCTGGTGAAGGGGCGACTGTCTCAATTATCGTGAAGAACAATACGAATGAAGTGTTAGAGATTTTAAGGCCATTCTCCGATCTCAACTACTTTACTCCTTACAAGATCAATGCATCTGGAAAACGGATTGACCTTATGCCCGAGCCATATGTCTCCGCGCGCCCGTCAGATCCTTCTGGAACAGTGGTGTTATCTGTCCCGAACTTGGATATCAAGACAGTAACGCTGTTTCCTGGGCAAGAGATTCGGGCGTCAGTAGAGTCTTTCACTTCGGGACCTGTGGGTGGATTGGATCATGTACAACAAGAGCCAGGTGACTACGAGATCGAATACCACTATGGGAGGTCAGGCAAGAGCTCCACAACGCGGTATCGAGTGGTTGAGGCAAAACTGGGTGCCTCCAGTCTTGCTGTTAAAATGCCTCGAAATGGGTCTATGATTCCGTTTGGAGAAAAAGAAGGGAAGAAAGTGACTTTATTCACTTATCGCCAAGCCTTTGAACTCGAAGCAGGGGGAGTGACCTATCTGTGCGTATCACCCGTTGATGATCGCTCCCTAACAGAAGTGACTAAGATGAGGGAAGTCACCGTTGGGCCAGGAAGTAGACTCGGTCCATTTCTCCGGGTTGCCGAATCAACTTCAGCATTCAAAGAATTAACGTTTGCGGTAGCTAATAACGAGGACCTGACGTTAACCTGGAAGGACGCTCAGGGTCGCTTACAAGTATTGAAGCTCGATAAGAATCTAGTCAGGAAGCGCGCCGAGGATTGATCACAGTGGCTGGAGGTTACCAATGATCCGTCGCATTATTGCTCTCTTTTTGACTTGCTGCTGCGCCTTTGGGCAAGATGAACCACCAACCAGGGTCGAGCGGATAATGGAGAATGCATCGAATCTGAGGGTGACAATAACGCTGGACCGGTCCGTTTACATTATTGGGGAAGTCGGTGTAGCAATAGTCACCATTACTAATCCAACTTCGCAGCCTTTGGAGATTCCTAAACCAGAAAGCAACGAAGCCAGTGCGCTTGACCTTTGCTCCAAAAAAAGCCCATATGTTGTTGACCTTGGTCTGGATTGGGGCTGTAGAGACGATCTTGACATTAAAGATGATATTCAAAGCCGGATGATTCGACCGTTTGAGTCTGTCACGTTCAGGATACGATCAGACGATAAGCATGGTGCGAACAACTCATCATGGATCGGGGGCGGCACAATGGGGGATACACCTGGGCCACGACTCTTGAGATACAGGCTGGGAGGGTTGTCGCTAGCAGAGATCCAGTTCCCAGTGATTGCGCCGATATTAGAAACCTGGACCGCTGCAGTGCTAAAGAAAAAAGCACAATATGAGGGGGACCGTGGTGAGGTCCTCTATGCGCCTCACAAAGTTCACGTGATCGCCGCTCAAATGGGGCAAGAACACGTCATTTTAGTAGCAAAGACCAATCTCACTTGTAAATGCGATCCCAAAGCAGATCAAAGCGGAAAATTAGTAAGAGCGACTGGACGTCCATTCTTCCGTGTGGCGACCCTTGCTCAGCCAATAGTTCGGATGAGTGCCACCACCGACGCGAAGGATGTCATTGCGATTGAATACACCACCGCAGACGGCCATACCGGTGTGATTCACTTAAACGAAAAACGGGAGCGAGAGAAAGTTGATTAACCTCTAGCGGAATGTGCGCAGTCTGGGTTCTGACAAATGTGGGATTCCATTGAAACTAAAAAGTGATATTTCCTGCGGCTGGATTCGTAGTGTTGAGATGGATGCGTTGTATGTCACTCCGGCTAGTTTCAAGCTGCGTTCTAAAGGTAAGTCCAGCGCGGTGGCAATGGCGATTGCGGTTGGCGTGGCGCTTGTAAAAACAATGGTGGGACCCTCCGACGTTTTCATAGAATTCAGCGCGGCTTGAATACGAATCGTGAAATCTGAAAACGACTCTCCGTCATATGGAAATCGATTGGCTATCCAGGCATGGACAACCATCGCATCCAGATGCGAATGTCCCCGATGCACGGTCGATTCTGGATTGTCCATGGCGGCGAGCATTTCCTGATATCCGTCCCGAAACTTCGCGTCGATGGCGGCGATTTGCGGGGCGATCTTACGATACACATGGTCCAGGTCAAACTCATTCCATCGGGCATCGCTTTGGAGTTTTACGGATGTTCGAAGGGCGTTGACTACGTTGGCAGCGGTTTCTTTTTGTCGACGAAGTTCTCCGCAGTAGAGGTTGGCGAAGGGAATTTCTTGCAATGCCAAGTAGCTTCCCAGCAGATGCGTCTGTTCGTGCCCTAAATCAGAGAGGCGATCGTAGTTGCTGCGCAAGCCCGCTTGCCCATGGCGGATTAAATAGAGGGCACTCAAGAAGTTTCTTCCAACAGGCCCATAGCACTGTCCACTAATGCGGCTATGCGAACGTCGAAGTGGGCGAAGCGCTCATCTTTGGTTTGGCCCTGATGGTAACGGAAATAAATTTGTTGAAGAATCACGGCGAGTTTGAATATCCCCAGAATTTCATACCAGCGAATGTTGCTGAGGTCACGACCGGTTTTTGTTTCGTAATGCGCCAGAAACTGCGCGCGGTCATACAGACCAGCATCTTTTCCAAGAGATGAAATTGAACCGAGTTGCCAATAGCAGAGGGTGAGCCCCAAATCGACCAGGGGGTCCCCGATGGTGGTCATTTCCCAATCCAGAACTGCCGCTACGCGCGAAGGGTCGTCGAATTGGAACATCATATTGTCCAGTTTGAAATCGTTGTGGACCAAGGTTGGTGCCAGCGGACTTGGAATTCCATTCGCCAGCCAATGGATGATGCGATCCATGCCCGGCAGCGGTGTGGTTTGGGCACGATGCCAACGCTCTGTCCAGCCCTTCACCTGCCGTTCCAAAAACCCTTCTGGTTTACCGAGCGCGGCCAGTTCCGGGGTGCTGATATCCACCGAATGCAGTGTGGCCAGGCAATCAATAAAAGCGCGGCTGATGAGTCCTGGAAAATCGGGCACGGTTTGGAATTGCGGTGGGACGGAATCCCGGATAATTTCCCCTTGCCGTCTTTCCATGATGAAAAATACGCATCCCAGCACGGCTAGATCTTCGCATAATAGATACACGTTTGGCGCGGGCTGAAAGTGCGGATGAATGCTCTTTAAGATGCGGAACTCGCGGGCCA
>JANMWO010000047.1:0-2842 GCA_031394025.1 Acidobacteriota bacterium | reverse complement strand
AACGTCGTCAGGAAACAGGTAAGGCGGTGCGTGTGCCGCCAAATCTACGGGACGTCGATGACTTCCCTGTGCGTTGTGACATGCCCGTGGACGGAGAAGACGGGAGCTACGTTCTTTATGGCAGTGGCGGCTGTACACTCTACGATACTGCCAAGCTGAGAACCCTGGGATGCTTTGGCGATCAGTATCAACCTGCGTATGTGGAAGACCTTGATTTGGGATTTCGTGCATGGCAACGGGGCTGGCCGACAGTGTTTGCAGCCAAGGCCCGCGTGTTGCACTTCCATCGGCAGACAAGCTCCAAACTATTCCAGCCGGAACAGATTGACCTGTTGGTGGAGCAAAACTACTTGAAGTTTGTGGCCGGGGCAACTTCAAGCGACGAGTTTCCAGAACTTTGGAAAGAGGCTGTAGCGCGACTGAATCATCAGGCAGCCAGGATGGAGCCAGTGAAGGCGGCATCGGTTGCACTGGGGAAAGCATGGCAGGCGCCTTTCTGGGTGAAACCATCGCACCAGGGCGATCCGTTTCTAGCACTAGTCAGTGGTGAGGTGGCGGTGTTCTCAGGCAAGCAGTCCACGGGCAAGCCGCGAATTTTAGTGGCGTCGCCGTACCTGCCCTTTCCGTTGTCGCATGGCGGGGCTGTGCGGATGTTTAATTTGATGCGTGGAGCGGCTCTGGATTTCGATCAAGTGCTGGTGGTGTTCACGGATGAGTTGACCCAGCCGCCGGTGGAATTGCGAGAACTGTTTGTGGAGATAGTTTTAGTGAAGCGGGTGGGGTCGCATTTGGTTCCGTTCCGGCCAGGGCGTCCGCTGGTGGTGGAGGAATTTTCCTCAGATGCTTTTGGGCAGGCGCTACGACAGACGATTCGGAAATGGCAACCAGGAATCGTGCAGCTTGAGTTCACGCAGATGGCACAATACGCCAATGTTTGCAGACCTGCAAAAACAATTCTGGTTGAACATGACATTACGCTGGACCTTTACGAACAGCTATTGCAAGACAGCGAAGATTGGGAAACACGGTTGCAGCGGGATATGTGGATTCAGTTTGAAACTGCGGCATGGCAGCAAGTGGATGCTGTGGTTACTATGTCGGACAAGGATCGGGCTGCGGTTGCGACTTCTTCCAGGTTGAGCAAGGGGCAGGCAGTGACGATTGCGAATGGTGTTGACCTGGAGCGTTTTCAGGCTTCGAGGGAAGATCCACGGCCTGCCCGATTGTTGTTTATTGGGTCGTTTGCGCATCTGCCGAACCTAATGGCGGTGGAGTTTTTCCTGCGCGAAGTATGGCCGCATTTGGCCGATCTGCAACCGGAATTGCACATAATTGCGGGCTCTCGTCATGAATATTTTATGGAGCTGTACCGTTCCCGAGTGCAACTGGATTTGTCGTTACCGGGGGTTGAGGTTGAGGACTTTGTGAGTGATGTCCGGCCTGCGTATCGAAAAGCAACGGTGGTAATTGCCCCGTTGATAGCCTCTGCAGGAACGAATATCAAGATTATGGAAGCGATGGCAATGGCCAAGGCAGTGGTGGCAACGCCCGCTGGAATTAATGGGCTGGATCTTACCGATGGCCAGGATGTTTTAGTGGCGTCAACTGGCGTGGCAATGGCAGATGCGATTCGGGTGTTGCTGAAGGATCCAGTAAAGAGAAAAGCTATGGAGCAGCAGGCACGCAGGACGGTGGAAGCGAATTATAGTTGGGACACAATTGCCCTATCGCAACGGGAACTCTATCGAAAACTTATTGATGCAGCGCCTGATTCAAATCAGCGCTGAACTTTCTTAAACTGCCAATTTGCTCCGCAGTGGCTTGCTGTTCAAAACCTTTGGCGACAAAAAATCCTAACTCTTCGCGCCACACTAAACAGGCGAATCCTTTTTCCGTCATAATGCCCGGTGCGCCTACTTTGCCGAAATCTCGTTGACGCTTTTCAACCAATGATACGCACCCATCGCGCGCTAACACGTAGTGGTTGCTGATTGCGTCAAAGGGCACCAACTCGATACCCGCAGCGGACAGGCGCTCCAACTTTTTCAATAGGTCAGGATTCATTACATTTTGTAACGGCCAAGATCTTCGTCGTTCAAACCTTCCAGCCATTTTCGAAGCTCTTCGCTGGTTACTTTCTCGTTCACGCTTACGGAGGACTTGGAATTCTTGATTACCTGTTCGTCAACGAAAATGGGGCAATCGAGTCGAAGGGCCAAGGCTAGTGCATCGCTGGGGCGGGAATCGACGCTCATTAGTAATCCATCTTTTTCCAGCCAGATCAATGCGTAAAATGTGTCGTCTTTCAGTTCATGAACGACAATTTTCCGAATTCCCGTTTCAAGGCCCATAAGCAGTGTCTTGATCAAATCATGGGTCATGGGACGGGGCGTGGAGATTTTTTCAATCTCAAGGGCAATGGCGTTGGCTTCGTACATCCCGACCCATATGGGAAGAATCGTATTCCCGGTAACGTCCTTGAGGATGACGATGGGGCTTTGCGTGATTGGGTCCATCATGAGACCGCGTATTTTCATTTCTACTTCCATCTGAACCTCCTATTAACTATTATGCGCGAGGAGCCCATTCCCCGATTAAAGCATTTGGACTGGCGCGGGTGACCAGCACGGGCTGATAAGTCCCTACGAGTGGGTTACTCTCTCTGGTTGGGCCCGAAAAATTGAGAGTTTTATTATCGCCAGTACGGCCGAACCACAGGCTATTGGAATCGGAATAGGCTTCCACCATCACTTCCTGTGTATCGCCAACAAAGCGTCCATTTACTTCCAATTGAATGGCCCGTTGGCGCTCAATCAAGGTTGTTAGACGCCGACCTTTTTCA
>JANMWO010000027.1:0-3216 GCA_031394025.1 Acidobacteriota bacterium | reverse complement strand
GAACGCGATCAACGGAGGAGGGCGGCGAGGTTTCCAAGATCCGGATTACGAGATTGAGAACGGAGAGTGATCACCGTGCGGCGCAACAGGGGACGACGTGACGACGGTTGATCAGATCGGGTCCGTTCCCGTGTCGAGTCGCATGCGGCCATCGAAGCGTTGGAGGTCCGTACCATCGAAAGAGATCGTCGGGTCGCACTTTGTTCTTGAGCTTTAACCGGTCATTCCTGGTAGCCGGCGGTGAAATGGGGCGTGTCACCGGCGGTTGAGTAGCTGCTACGGCTCGCTGGATGAAGCGCTCCCGAAAGCGATGCACTGAGTGCCGACGGTGGTTTCATCCGGCGCACTCGGCGGACGCTCACCAAAGGGTGTGCAGCCATGAGTGCCGCAGGAGTCGACGGCGACGGTCGTCGCGGCAGCGACGAGCTCGTGAGGTGCAGGACTTCCGCGTCGACGAGCGAAAGCGACAGCGCGAGTGTCGTCAGCGCCATCGCGAAGCTGCTGCCGCGGGTTCGACGACGGCCCCGTGTCACGCGCCGGTCTCGGCATCCAACGCGGCGGAATGCGGCGACAAGTTGCTCGCCGCGTGGGACACGATCGTTGCGGTGTCACGCGCCACCCTTCAGCGGGAAATCCGCGTGTTGGTGCGGACTTCGCCCCCGTTTGTTGGGACATCTTCTGCGACTGCAACGGCGGTGTCACGCGCCAGCCTCGGCCGGTAACCGCGCGAGCTCACGCCGCTTTCGAGCGCGATCGTGGGACGCGCTGTCACGCGCCGGGCTCGCGCGTGATCGCGGTCAGGTGCACATCGGTTGCACGCAACGCGGAGCCGACGATGGACGACGACGAGCAGCACGACCACCTGGCCGCGACGATGACCCTCAAGCTTCGCGCGCTCGAGCACGGCGCGTACACCCACGTGTCACTGACCGGCGCGATGGCGACGGTGCCGCAGGGCAAGGAGCTGCGTCGCCTGCTCGCGACGCTCGCGCTTTGGCATGGAGGTGCCATCGACGTCGTGCTCTGCGTTGGCACCGAAACCGCCGGTTGGCTCGAAATCTGGGACGAGGCATTGGCTGCTGTTCCCGCGCGTCATCACCGCATTCGCTTCTTGCTCGATCGCAGCACATTGCTCGGAGGCGCTGGTGACGAAGCGAAATAGTGTTTCGGCGAAGCCGCGCACGGCAATCGCGACCGTGTCGCTTCGGTTGGGCGAGCGTGGCGAGTATCGATTGGTCGACGCCAAGCTCCGACCAATTCCGGCCGCCAATCGATTCCTCGCTGCGGTCGCGGTGCGAGGACTCTCCGCCGCGACTGTCAGAGCGTATGGATTCGATTTGGTCGTTCTCTATCGCTGGCTCGGACACCGTGGACATTCTCTGCGTGCACTCTCTGGGGAGAAACTGCTCGACTACGTCGGCGCACAGCGTCTCGCTGGCGCGCAGCCGAGGAGCATCAATCGCAGGCTGACGACAGCGCAGCTGCTGTTCCGATTCTGCGTCGGCCGCGATCTCGACGTCGGACGAGGTGCCGTCGGTCCTGCGCCCTCCTATCGTGGCCGCGGCAAGGATCGCTATCTCGGTTTGCACCAGCTGACGCGACGCCGGCAGCTCAAGCTCCGAGTCAAGGTGCCTCGCCAAGTCGTCGAGCCGCTCTCGAGTGCAGAGGTTCGTCGGTTTCTGCGCAGCCTGCGACGCTACCGCGACCTCGCGATCGTCCACGCGATGTTGCTGTGCGGGCTGCGCTCGGCTGAGGTCCTGCAGATGCAGATCGGCGACGTGCTCGTTGAGGACGGCCAGCTTCGCATTCGCGGCAAAGGCCAGCGAGACCGTGTCCTCCCGCTGCCGCAGGTCGTTGCCCGATCGATCGCTGACTACGTGCGGTGGGAGCGTCCTGCCGATTGCGCCACGCAGCGCGTGTTCGTCATCCTGCAGGGGCGTTCGCGCGGGCGTCCGATGACCGCAGCCGGCCTGCGCAGCCTGTTTCGGCAACGCCGTCGTGACCATGCGATCGCTCGCGCGAATCCGCATCGGTTCCGACACACCTTCGGTGCCGACATGGCCCGCTCCGGTGTGCGTCTGCCGATCCTGCAACGCATGATGGGCCACGCCGACGGCAGCACCACGCTCCAGTACATCCATCTCTCGATGGCGGACATCGCCGATGAGTATCGGCGCGCAGTCGAAGAGCTCCAGCGTCGTTACCGCGTGCGCTAATGCCGGTACTCGAGCCCATTCATTTCAAACGCGCGCCGTCGCGGTCGCGAACTGTAAACGCCGTCGAGTTGCCGGCGATCACCCGCCGTTTCTTGCGGACCACCCGTGGTCGCCGCGCACGCGCCAAGGTGGAAACGTTGCACCGTTGGATCGAGCGGCACCATCTGACAATCGCCGAGCTGGCGCCCGACCACCTTCGACGTTTCCTTGTACGCCCCCAGGGCACACGAGTCGCGTCGAGCACCAGCACGGGTTACTGGCACGGGCTCCGCGATTATTTGAACTGGCTCTACGACCGCGAGCTCATCCGGTTTGATCCCGACCACCTTCGTCGTCATCCGAAGCGACTACCGATCCTGGCCCGCCAATTCCTCGCGTCACTCGCGCCGACGCATCGGCCGAGCACGTGCAACGGGTTCGCGAGCGCCTTGCGCAAGTTCCATGGTTGGCTCGGCCAACGACAGCTCGTGCCTGCACGCCTCACGCGGAAAGACATCGCGCCGTGGTTCGAAGACCTGCACGCTGCAGGGCTTCATCCGAGCAGCCGCTGCCACCTCCTCGCCGACGTTCGAGCGTACCTGCGCTGGCTGGCTGAGCGCCAACCGATGCGGGCAGCCCCCGACGACCTCATCCGCACACGAGATTTCCCAAAACTTCCGCTGTATCTGCCACGGCCACTAACGGCAGACGCCGACCGCGAGTTGCAACGACGTCTCGCTGCTTCGAAAGATCCTCGTGCTTGGGCGCTCCTCGTCATGAGACGCACGGGTCTTCGAATTGGCGAGCTGCGTGGCCTCGAGTACCGTTGCTTACGACCCGACGGTAGCCATCCATTGCTCAAGGTCCCGCTCGGCAAAATGAATAACGAGCGGCTTGTGCCGCTCGATGCGGATACCGTCGAGCTCGTCGAACGACTCCAGTTGGTCGCCCCACGTCGTCGTTCGTGGCTCGTCCCCGTCGCCGATGGTCGCCAGGTCTCCTACTGCACGCTCACGCAGGT
>JANMWO010000652.1:0-5860 GCA_031394025.1 Acidobacteriota bacterium | reverse complement strand
AAAGGGGCTTCCGATTGACAATTCAGTCAATCGGAAGCCCTTTTCCATTTGCGGTTTGTTAGAAAATAAACTTCAGTCCAAACTGAATATTTCGCGCATCACGAGCCGTGGTGATGGTGCCGAACGACCCACTAATGTTCTTACCAGTCGATCCCGGTGAGAACGAACCATTGGGAATTCCCAAATTCACGTGATTGAGGAAATTGAACGCCTCAGCCCTAAACTGCAGGTTGTAACGTTCCTTGATCCGCGTATTCTTTATCAGCGATAAATCCCAATTTACAGTCCCTGGCCCTCGAACGTCAGGCAGGACGCGCCCAATGGTCCCATATGTGTAGTCAGCGGGATTCACAAATTGATCGGTATCGAACCAGCGCAGTGCCGTCCCCGACCCATTGAGATTGGCCGACGTGCCTGTTGAATTCGGCCGGTTCGCCAGAAAGTTATTGGCCCCGCCGATAAGAATTGGCAAGCCGGTTTGCATAATTCCGATGGAATTCACTTGCCACCCGCCAATCAATCGGTTCGCTAACCCTGCCCCTTTACCGAACGGCAATTCATAAAGCAGGCTCACCACACCTCGCTTCGATACGTCAGTCGGATCCACGGCGCGCTCCAGTTTGCGGTTGAATTTTCCGTCCTGATAGCCGATCTGGTTGACCTGTTCCACTGGCCCGAAATTCACGGGATTCGCCAAGCTATCCGAAATCACTTTGCCACCAGTGAACGAAAACAGAACAGTGAAGCCTTTTGACATCCTCTTTTCCACACTCAGCAAAAACAGATGGGAATTATAAGCGCCCAGCCGTGGGTTGCGGATTGAGATGCCGCTGTAATAAGGGTACGGCTTCAAGGCTTGCAACCTGCTGATGGTCGCTGCCCCAAGCGCACCAGGCACCAGGCCGGCAAAAGGATTGGGAACCTGCTGCCGCAATGCCGCACCCTGGCTCAGAAACTGATCGTCCAATTGATTGAAGTCGTAACTACCAGCAGTGAACCCAGTGCCGATGTTGCCAGAGTAACCCGCATCAATCAGCCATTTGCCTTTTATCTGTTGCTGCACAGAAAATGCGATTTGATTCGATTTTGGTGTGTTGCCATTCTTTTCATCAATGGCTACGCCTTGACCTAAAAATGGCTGCGCGCCCAGCGCTTGTCCAAGCGGCTGAATGGGAGGGGATGGGAATCCGATTTTCAGAGCGAAGGCAGGCAGGTTCGGATTGGATTGCACATAGCCAGTGCTTGTTTGTGCAAAGCCAGCGGCGTTGCCGTAATTTTCACGCCACATTTGCGAAGGGAAAATAAGGCCGTATCCTCCGCGAATCACTGTCCTTGAGGTTCCAAATACGTCCCACGCAAAGCCAATTCGGGGGCCAAGATTCTTATAGTCAGGATCACGAAAAGTCCGTGCTTGTCCTGCTGTTCCAGCATAGACAGTGCAACCGGACAAACCGTTAGGAAGCTTGCAGCCCAGATCGAAATTGGTGGTTCCATTTTTATTTTCCACTGTCTGCGCCTGATAGTCATAGCGCAGGCCAAGGTTGAGCGTCAGACGGCGGGTAATCTTCCAATCGTCCTGAACAAAGCCGCTGAGGCTGTGCGACCGTTGGGATTCACCCACGTGGGTGGTTACGTTTGCGCTGGAAACCGCTCCCAGCAGAAAGGTGGCATAGGACGATCCGGTGCCCGCTGGAGCGGTTGGATTCCCCGTCAGACCTGCTGCAAAGGTGTAGCTTCCAGAAGGGGCAGCTCGCTGTAAATTGTTGCCTTGCAGCGTGCGGAAGTCCACCCCTAACTTAACTGTGTGCGCACCGAGAACCATGGTGACTGAATCGAGAAACTGCCAGTTGACTGAGCCGCGCACACCTGCGGTGCCGGTGTTGAAACCTGGAAGGCCATTGCTGATAGCTGGGAAAGTGTCCGCCGGAACAATGGAAGGCAGTCCCAGTTTTGCCGGCCAACCGCCGCCGAAACTACGTACGATGAATGGAAAATACCCGCGAGTGACGCCGATTCTGGATTCGTTAATGATTGTGGGTGTAAACGTGTGCGTGTCAGACAGGACAATGTTCCAGTTCTTCAGGTTATCGTCACGCTTGGTAACCACATCGTTGGGATTGATGCCGTTGCCATTGTCCGTTTGATGGTTGAAGAACGAATACCGACCGAACATGGAATTCTTTTCGCTAACACGATGGTCGCCCTTCAACGTAAGCTGTTGGCTGAAGCGAGCTTCGCCGCTCAATCGGCCATAGTTGTTCGCGTTGGTGAATGTATTGGTGGGAGTGCGATTTGGCAGCGGGTAAAAATCGTTGATCTTAGCAGCCACGGGGTCAATGCGGTTGGCTGGAATCAGGTTACCTGGGAACAACTCCCGTGTGGGTTGACCTGCTGCGTTGGTACTTGTAGTTGCTGGATCGTAGATGGGGATCAATTTCCCGGAGTTGTCAAACAAGTCAGAAAAGTTTCCGCCATGCTGTAAAGGGGTTGGGTAACTTCCCACCTGAGCAGCAGCGCGACGGTAGTAGTAACGTTCCCAATTGCCGAAGAAGAATGTTTTGTCGCGAATCATACGGCCACCAGCCGACGCGCCGAACTGGTTATAGCGGAAAGGTGGTTTAGTGGCAGCGAAGGTATTGCGCGCGTCCACTTTGTCGTTTCTCAGAAACTCGTAAGCCGTGCCGTGGAATTGATTCGTTCCCGATTTGGTCACCATGTTGATCACTCCGCCAGCGGAAAAGCCATATTCGGCGGAAAGAGATCCGGACTGAACTTTGAATTCTTCCACTGCATCCACTCCGGGGTTAATCGCCACTTCGCCAATGTAACTCTGAATATTGTTCGATCCGTCCAGCAATTGACTGTTCATCGAATTTGGACCACCGTTAATAGAAATAGACGAAAGCTGAATGCCGCGATCGCCGAATCCTGAATTGGTGGGTCCTGCATTTGACTTCACGCTGGGTGTCAGCAATGTCAAAGCCAAAGCACTACGGCCATTCAGCGGCAATTCCAGCACGCGGCGATTGTCGATCACTTTACCAACAGCAGAATTGCCGGTATCAAGCAAAGGTGCCTCGGCTTTCACTTCCACAGTTTCGGCCACTTGGCCCAACTCCAGGCGGAAATCGATTTGGGCGCGTTGGTCCACTTGCAACACAATGCCAGTACGCAAAGCCTTGCGGAATCCGGCCCTTTCGGCTGATACCGAATAGCTGCCAACGTTCAGGTTAGTGGCCAGAAAGTAACCTTCTCCATTGGTTTGGGTGTTGACGGTTACATTGGTATCAATGTTGGTAACCTTCACCGCGACCCCACCGGCGATAGCACCTGTCTGGTCTGTAACCACACCTTGAATGGTTCCGCGGCCCTGTTGGGCAAGCAATACCAGGCTTGTTGCTACACATGCTAGAACTAGAATAATATATTTCACTTTGATCTCCTCAACTTGGCGGTTCGTGATTTTTGGTCCATATCGATGTCCGCCTTAGGTATACATAAACTCGGCAGATGCCAAGCAAGAAACGTTTGACGTTAGCCGCACCCAGTGTGCGCTAAAACCGCTGGGGAAGATGTGCCGGGCGTACCCGTTAACCGTGATCTTCTCATAAAGCTCCCAACTCCCGTTGCCTAAAAAGTCTACCTCAATTTTAACCGACGTGGGTCGGTCAGTTTTCAAATGCACCATTTTGTTAACAAATCCAGTCATCAGGAATGGATCGGAAGGCACTCCTGCAGCAATATTGGTCTTTCGCCAAGGACCTCCCCAGCCGGATGGCTTCCCCCACTGCCAAAGGTCGTCTGTCTTGCCGAACCAGATTCCTGATTGCGGTTGGCCCTGATACTTAAGATTGTCGTTGTTCGGGGTATTTTGATTACCCCCAAGCGCCAGCAAGCCACGGAATGAGCAGAAATCGGGGATGATCCGCAGATGATTGCAAATCGGCTTTACTCCCCAGATGGCATCTTCAAAGGCAATGGGCTGCAGTTCATACATCAGGCCATGGATATCCATCAGGAAATGTTCCGTTTCCACTTCACGAATGCGCATCCATTCTGTTTGCCAAGCCTGGTTGTGCACATGGCCACCCTTGGGCAGGCGATAGCGCTGCCACTTTCCCTTCACCAGAGCCCAAAACAGAACAGACGATTCATCCCAACCTGTCGCAAAAATCACGTTGCCCATGTTTTCTCGGCCCATACATTCCATATGCGGCTTGCGGCTAATAACTTTCCAGCTTTTGCCGTCCCATTCAAAAAGACCCGCGCCGTTGTCTCCAAATTCGTAGAATCCATTGTTAGCCACAACCACTCGGCCCTGACCCGTGAACCCACCCTTAAAATGTGGTCTTGCCGTCAAGCCCATCTGCTTCACCAGGTCCGTAATCAGGTGTGGTTTCAGGGTTGCAACATCCAATTCGTACAGCTCCCCTTCCATGGTCAGCATGTAAACCAGATTCTTTGGATCGGTCAAGTGAGTGAAAGTGGCCGTTAGGCGAACATCCTTAAGCGCCTCAATGAACCGGAAATTCCCTTTCATGTCGATGGCATAAGGTCCAATAATGCACTGGTTGGATTCTTTATGAATATAACGATTGGCGTGGGTCCCATCGTGGACATGGACTTTTTCAGTCTTCAGTGATTCCTCAATTCTGTAGAGTCCCAGTCCTGTTCCACTGGTTCGTGTATGAGAATTGTAGGTAACAACCCATAGCGAATCGGCCCAAGGCATCATGGCACCCACGCCGCTTTCTGACCGAATGGGTCCGGTGTCCGAAGTGAGTCCGACGTTGGGTAATCCACCTGTTTTCCCGTCGGCCCAAAGTGTAGATGCTCCTAGCAGGCTGGCAAGTGCTGTTCTTCGTGTTTGCATTCTCATGAGTCTAATGACTTGCCCTCCCATCGACAAGCATTTACAGGTTTCTGTTCTGTTCCTTATACGGATTGAATCATTTCAGTTGGATATAGACTGTTACGCGAATGTTATACTCACCCTTGGAATGGAGTCACCCACACAATCCGAGCGTCAACAAGCGCTTGGTGCAGTTCTGAATAGCCGCATATTCCGTAGATCTGACTCTCTCAAGCGACTCCTTACCTATTTGGTGGAACAAGACAATCTGGGCCGTGGAAATTCACTGGGCGAGTGTGAAATCGCGATTCAAGTTTTAGGTCGGATGAAGGAGTTTTCGCCGGATACCGATTCTTCGGTCCGCACGCGGATGCACACCCTGCGCCAAAAGCTGGATGAGTATTATCACGATGAAGCGGCCATAGGGCAGCTTCGAATCACCATTCCTAAAGGAACCTACGCCCCACAGTTTGATCCACCGAAACTGAATCCGGTGCCAGATGTTTTACCGATTCCGAAGACAGCATCACAACCAGTTTGGCTCTATGTCCTGGTTGCATTTCTTGTCCCTTGTCTGGCCGTTTGGGGCATGGCGGCTGCGGGCTATTTGACGACCGGTCCAAGGTGGCGGCTGGATCGGGAATTACGAGAATTTTGGGGTCCAGTTCTGGCATCCACGCAGCCAGTTGCCATCTGCGTGGGACAACCTGTCCATTTGTGGGTTCGTGATTACGGTGCCAATCCTCTTCCTCTCACCTATCCGCCTTTTGAGGATTCTCCCCCTGCATCGGATGCATTTCTGCGATTTTATCGCGAGCATTCGTTGCTCCGTGCTGATTCGAGATTGGTGCTGCATCCCAGCCCGAACGCAACACTTTGGGGTGATTCAGCCGGAGCGGCGCTGGCCGGTAATTTTCTGGCGAATAACGGCGTCACTTCAGAGTTGCTGCCAGAAGGAACGCTTAAAAGCGAAGTGGCGATTCGGGGCAGGGCACTGCTCATTTTCGG
>JANMWO010000690.1:0-3459 GCA_031394025.1 Acidobacteriota bacterium | reverse complement strand
AAGCGCAGGTCGCGACCGTTGAATCCCGCCCGGGTGCCGAAGTTGCTCAGGCTCGAGCCGATGCGCAAACCTTTGTTGATAGTATCGTGCCTACTGATGCTTCAAATCTCAGGGTGCCATTGGTCGGACCAACCCGTTTTTCTTGAATACAGGCGTCCGGACAATGTGCCTTCCGACGCTGTTCTCGTTCAACAGCCCAAGGGGGGAGTCTGGCAGCGCTGTGAATTTAGTTCTTCGACAAAAAAGAATCGTTGCCAAATCTTCAATTGGAAAGGCGGAGTATTATACGATGAGACATTTTTACCATACGATCTGGGCACATCCGTAGGGAGTGCGGACCTCCGCATTCCGCGATATCTTCCTGGAGTAGGTCGAGATTGGATTTGTCTTGAGAACGGGAGGATTCTCCTGCCGGAGTCCCGTTTCGGACAATTGAAATCATTTTTGGACAAGACACCGAGGGACAATAATGGGGGACAAATACCTCAAATTCCGCTAAAAACTAATGAGTCTTCACGGGAAATAGAACTAACCCCTATAAGATGACTTGGAAGTTTGGTGGCTTAGCTGGAAATCTGATTGCGAAATGGAATACCGCGCGGACTTTATCCGTGGGAGGACGCTACCAACGGTTTGTCTTCCTGCTTGCGGCTCTAGCGGAGCGGCTTAATTGGCAAAACTGAGACGTCCTTGATCATATCGAGAGTAACAAAGGCAAAAGCGCTATATGAAAGCAATCATAGAATTTCGATGTTCCCTAACATGTTTGATCGTGAGCCTGACTCTCGCAAGTCTAGCTTTCGCCCAAAACACGCGCGAATACATCCGCGCCAACGGCAAAGTAATCGCCATTGAAGCGCCATCCATTCTGTTTTCCGTCACACCCGATCCGGTTTCCGCCGTCTTAGGTCCCAACTCCACACTCTCTTTCTCAGCCAACAAATCGGCCACGTGGGTGGTTTCCCCGGTTCAGGCTGGCAACATGTCCTTGGTGTCAACTGGCGCGGGGCAGGCGACGGTATTCACAGTGGCAAGCGTGCTGTCAGCGGGCGTTACGCAGGCCACAATTGTGGCTACCGCACTGGACGGTTCGGGAGTGAAGAACATCCCAGTTCAGTTGATGACGCCTGTAGTGATCTCGGGTACAGTAACTTCGTTGGCGCCTAGTGGGTCGGCGCAGTACTCAGCAAACATCCCGGTAACTTGGGAGGTGAGCCCGGCGAATGCCGCGACTGTAAGTCCTGTTTCTACGTCTACAAATGGAATTACAACACTAAGTATCGTTGCTAGTCCGCCGGGGAATCCAACCACCGTGACACTGACCGCGCGAGATGCACGCGCCCAGAGCAATGCCTTGTTCTTATTCAATACTGCTGTAACGAATGTCACAATTCAATACTCAGCCGGAGGGCCGCCGATCCCAGGATTGTTTTACGGGTCTCTTATCAATAATGGCACTGCCGTGGGCTTGTATAAATTTAGCTTCACTGATCCTCAAGCACCGCAGAATATTCAGTGGATGGCGGTTCACTTTTCTGGGATAAGTGCGCAATCTGTTCAATACTCCTGCGTTTTGTATGTTTTCCCAGCTTATGGAGGATTCAGTTACCTTTTTAATGATGACGGAATTGGTGTTGTGGGTGGGGTAATTGGACAAGATCAGCCACTGCGAAATTCCCAATGCTTGATCGAAATGAAAGGTTTGAGATATTACTCTAATTCGTTCCGGAGCATCCTGGAAGTTCCTGTCTATATGAATCCTCAGTTCCTGGGATCGCGAGATATATATATTTCTGCTGGGAACAGTCAAGGCAATTCACCTTGGGTGAAGGTTGGCAGCGCTGTTAACATGTATTATCTTCAGCCTGCGGCTTCTCTACTGTCCCATCCAGGAGCGCCAGCGAACGTGAATCAGGATTTCCGCACTTCAGCTATGTCGACTATCGCAGGTAGTGACATTGCTATCATGGGGTTGAAAGCCATTGATGCATCGTATAATAACTGTCAGTTATGGGTATACCGGGATTGGAATTGGGCTTACATTTATAACAGCAATACCTCCAGTTTCGACTCTTCCCCACTAACTTCAACTTCCTACACCATGAGCATTCCACAATGCAACGTCCGTGTGGCCTCTATTAAAATTGACTCCTACTTACAAGCAACACCTCCAGCTCCATTCTTTTTTCTGAGTGCTCAGATCCAAGCAAACCAACCCATGCTCGGGTTGCAGCAGTCATTAGGAGCGCAGATGTACTATTCACTCGACGGATCGAACTATTGGACTTCGACACAGCCGGTTGGGTATTGGAATATTCCATAAAAGAGAAATTTCACATTATGAAAAACAAATTCATTCTTATGAACATGCTACTTACCGCAGCCGCTTGGGGCCAACTGCAGACAGGCTCCATCCAGGTTGATACCATCGCTTTAAACGGTACCGCCACGCTATCCGGTATGGTGGACGGCATTCCGCCCGGAAAATTGGACACAGTGCGCATTACCACCATCCGCATCAGTCCAGCCTCGCCACTGGCAATAGCTGCCATCAATGCGGCGAAGGACGGAACATTTAACCTTACGCAATTGCCACCGGGGACTTACAACGTATGTGTCCATTCCACTGACGGCGATTACGTGGACCCTTGCAGTTGGGGACTCGCTCCGCCAACTGTAACTGTTGTAGGTAGCCAGCAACTGAAGGGCCTGAAGTATAGTCTGGTTCCGGGAGTGCGAGTGAAGGCTAGGATTGACGATCCAGCCGGACATCTGCAAAAAAAAGCCACCGACCTGTGGTCGCAACACGTCCTGGTAGGCGTGATTTCCACAAAAGGCAATTTATTTCCAATGGGAGTTACTAAGTCCACCCCTGCAGGCGTGGATCACGAAATGGTGGTTCCAATTGCAGCGGCTGTGAAGTTGGCGATTTTCAGTAAGGGAGTCGATTTGGAAGACGACAAGAAGCAAGCGGTCCCCGCCGGAGGCTTGCTCATGGACATCACGCAAGCCTCCGCGCAAGCGAAAGCACCAACCTTCAACTTTATTGTCAAGGGGCGCAAAGCATTGTAACCTAACTCAACGAAAACGGCAGAGCTTCGCAAGCGTAAGCTCTGTTCACTTTTTGAACCTGCAATCACAACCAATTCAAAATCCTTCGGGAAATTCCCAAACACTTATCCCCTTTACTCTTCTCACATCGATTGCCGTTGCTCGAACAGATTGCTCGCGCCGGACGTCCGCTGCTGATCATCGCTGAAGAAGTAGAAGGCGAAGCGCTGGCAACTCTGGTTGTGAACAAGCTGCGTGGCACGTTGAATGTTTGCGCTGTGAAGGCTCCTGGCTTCGGTGATCGTCGCAAGGCGATGCTCGAAGACATCGGCATCCTGACTGGTGGCAAGGCATTGATGGAAGAGACCGGCATCAAGCTCGAAGGCGTCCGCCTGGAAGACTTGGGCA
>JANMWO010000618.1:0-4305 GCA_031394025.1 Acidobacteriota bacterium | reverse complement strand
GTAAACATAAACTCTCCTACAAGTCAGCGGAGTTAATCCCCAAATTTGGGGTATTGACCCGCACAGCCGACTGCGTATACAATTCTATACATACTGTCCCATGAAAGACGAAAAGTTCCTATGAAGATTGACACTGAAATCCGTCACGTGACAAAACAAGGCGCAAACATCTTTTTGGAATTGGGTTTTACGCCGACCGAAGCCAGCCGGTTACAGGCTGCGTCCCGCAAACAGATCAATGACACACGGTTGCTGAAGCAGCAATTGATGGAGGCGTTGGCTGCGTGGATCACCCAACATCACTTGAAACAGGCCGAAGCCGCCCAGATTCTGATGGTCTCGCGTCCGCGGGTGTCCGATGTAGTCAACAAGAAAACGGCCAAGTTCACCATTGATACACTCGTTGAAATGCTCAGCCGCATCGGCAAGCCTGTCAAACTGGCCATCAGTTAAGCCCCACTTGACCTCCTTTTATCCACCCCATAAAAATTATCGAATCCTTATTCCCTTTACACTCACTAGCCCGTCCCGCATAATGAATTTAGCCGAAGTTGTGGCCTGTCTGGAGCCTGTTTCCCTCCACTAAGCTGTTCTCATCGTTGAGATTTCCACCCGTCATTTTTGCCTTTTCGCGCACTGTCTGCGCCTAAATCCGTTATTCAAAATCTGAATGCTTGTTTAAATGCTTGCCTGTAAAAGGAATCTTACCCGTATGAAGAACTCTTTGAAGACTTTTGCTCTCTCCCTTGTGGGGCTGTTTGTTGTTGGTGGATTGTGGACGTTTCTCAGTCTCAACGTGGCACCCGACCTGCCTTCCCCTTGGAGAACCTGGCAAGAAAGCAAAATATACGTGTTGAATCCCTGGGAAAAACGCGGCGAAATGGATCAGGGCATCGGTTTGATGACCGCCTACAGCCTGTTTCGTGTCGCTAAGGGATTCTTTTTAGCCATTGCCATTGGCACACCCCTCGGTTTCCTTTTGGGCGCATCGCCAACGTTCTTCAAAATGTTCGACCCCACAATTCAACTCCTTCGACCCATTTCACCTTTGGCATGGTTGCCGCTGGGCTTGATCCTGTTTCGGCAATCGGAACCAGCCGCGCTGTTCACCATCGCGCTTTGTTCCATGTGGCCTACGGTGATCAACACCATGACCGGGGTACGGGCCATTCCTCAGGATTATTTGAACGTGGCCCGAGTGCTGCGCCTATCGCCTTGGAAGCAGTTCACCAAGGTATGGTTGCCAGCCACGCTTCCATACATGTTTACCGGATATCGCCTCAGCTTGGGGATTGCCTGGCTGGTGATCGTCGCTGCCGAAATGCTCACCGGGACCCCGGGAGTTGGCGGGTTCTTGTGGCAGGAATATAACAGCCTGATCTATTCCCACATCTTGCTTAGCATTCTGACCATTGGCGTGGTTGGGTTCACTTTAGACCGCATGATGGGCTTCGCTGAAAACAAGTTGCGGACGGTTTAAGGAGATACCTGTGTCTTTCATTGAACTCAAAGATGTCGGCAAAAGTTATGGTGTCCGCAATGTATTGAGCGGAGTCAACCTGACTCTGGAAGAAGGGGAATTCGTATCTATTGTTGGGGCATCGGCTTCTGGCAAGACAACGCTACTGAAAGCGGCTGCGGGTTTGATTCTGCCCGATAAAGGAACCATCACAATGGGTGGAGAAAAGGTCACTGACTTTTCCCGTCAGGCTTCGTTCATCTTTCAAAACTACTCGTTGTTACCGTGGCTTTCAGCTTATGAAAATGTTCGGCTGGCGGTGGAAGCAACTTTCACTGAATGGTCGAAAAAACAGCATCAGGAACAAGCGGAAAAATATCTGCAAATGGTGGGATTGGGTGCAGCCATGCGCAAAAGTCCGAATCAACTTTCCGGCGGAATGCGGCAGCGTGTAGCCATTGCCCGGGCATTTGCTACCGAACCGCGCGTGATGTTTTTGGATGAGCCGTTTGGTGCGCTGGATGCTTTGACACGAGGCACATTGCAGCAGGAACTGTCTACCTTGTGCCGAGCCGCAGGCAGGACAGTAACCGCGTTGATGATTACCAATAACGTGGATGAAGCAATTCTACTTTCTGATCGTATTCTGGCTTTAAGCCGCGGACCTGGGGCCACTTTGAGTCCCGCCGTGCCAGTGAATTTATCGCGGCCCCGAGCCAGCGATCTGTTGCTGCATGACGAACAGGCGGTGCGTGTCCGGAACCGCTTAGCCGAGTTCCTATCGGCTGGCTCGGACCGCAATCGCTCCAAGCCGCGTCCTGATTTGCAGGCAATCGCCAAAGTAATTCCGGTGGAGGCATAACGAATGATCCGTCCACTGATTATCACTTCGCTAACAAAAACGTTTGATACAGCGTCCGGTCCGCACATTGCTGTGAAGGATTTCGACGCCACTGTTCAGCCCGGTGAATTCGTTTCCCTGCTAGGCCATTCTGGATGCGGTAAATCCACTGTGTTGGCCATCGTGGCCGGGTTGCAACAGGCTACCTTGGGCGGCGTGATTGTGGATGGCCGGGAAATTGATGGGCCAGGTTTGGAACGGGCCTTGGTGTTTCAATCGCCATGCCTGCTGCCTTGGTGCAACACACGGGAAAACGTAATGCTGGCCGTGCGCCAGGCACATCCCAAGCTGAACCCCAAGGAACAGAAAGAACTGGCTCGTAAATATTTGAACCTTGTTGGCGTTTCAGAATTTGAAAATACTTTGCCTGCGGAGCTTTCGCAAGGCACGCAGCAACGTGTAGCCATTGCCCGTGCCCTATCTCTGGAACCGCGCTTCCTACTGCTGGATGAACCGTTCGGCATGTTAGATTCCATGACTCGCTTTGAGTTACAGGACTTAGTGCTGGAACTGTGGGAAAAAGATCGCAAGACGTGCATTCTAGTTACTCACGATATTGACGAAGCGTTGTACTTGTCAGATCGAATCATTCTGATGACCGATGGGCCGGAATCAAAAGTTGGGTTGGAACTACCGATCACGCTGCCTCGACCGAGGGACCGTCGTGAACTGGCCGATAACCAGGAATATTATCGGCTACGCAAAGTGGTCATTGACTTTCTGGAACATCATTCCAAACAGTTCACACAGGAGAAAGCGGCATGAGAGAACGTCTGGTTGTTATCGGAAACGGTATGGCCGGTGTGGCCTGTGTGGAACAAATATTAAAGCACACCCAAGAGTTCGACATCACCATTTTTGGCGATGAAACTCACACTAACTACAACCGCATTATGTTGTCTTCAGTACTGGCTGGGGAAAAAGAGTACGACGATATTGTTCTGAATGGAATTGACTGGTACCAGAAGCACAAAATCAATACGAAGTTAGGCGTGCGCATTGCCGACATTGATAGTGCAGTAAGAACAGTTACCGATGCCGATGGAAATGTAACTGCCTACGATAAGTTGATTTTCGCCACCGGTTCCAGCGCGTTTATTCCGCCCATGGCCGGGGTGGATAAATCGGGTGTATTTGTATTTCGCACTTATGACGATACGCGTCAGTTACTGGAACTTTCCGGTCCTGGAATTAAAGCAGTTGTCATTGGTGGCGGGTTGCTAGGTTTGGAAGCGGCCCGTGGCCTGCAGGTGCAAGGGTGCGACGTTACAGTGGTCCACTTAGCCGACACTTTAATGGAGCGGCAACTGGATTCCATTGGTGGTGGTTATCTGCGCTCCAAAATGGAAGCGATGGGTATCCGCGTGCTGTGTGGACGCTCTACCCAAGCCTTGCTCGGTGGGACGCATGTGGAAAAAGTTCTGTTCAAAGATGGCGAGGAAATCGACGCCAACTTAGTGGTGATTGCCGCTGGAATTCGGCCTAACTCCGCATTAGGCAAGCAGGCCGGGGTCACAGTGAATCGCGGCATTGTGGTGAACGATCAAATGGAAACGTCCGACCCAAACATCTTTGCCGTGGGTGAGTGTACGGAACACAACGGCCAATTGTTCGGCTTGGTTGCTCCGCTGTTTGAACAAGGCAAAGTGCTGGCAGCAACCATCACCGGCAATCGGGGACCAGTGTTTGCAGGGGCTTCGCCAGCATCCAAGCTGAAGATCATGGGTGTGGAGGTTTTCTCGGCAGGCAATTTCGATTGCTCACGGCCGGGAGTGGAAGCCATTCGTTATGAAGATTCTTCGCTGGGAATTTATAAGAAATTAGTTCTGAAAGATGGTCGTTTGGAAGGCGTGATTCTTGTCGGAGATGCCTCTGACGATCATCGTTACATGGATTGGCTGCGCACCAACAAAGATCTGAGTGGGCAACGGCGTCATTTGTTGGC
>JANMWO010000594.1:0-4698 GCA_031394025.1 Acidobacteriota bacterium | reverse complement strand
AATCCCATCACCATCCCTTTGTACATAAACATCGGAATGCGGTAACTGATCACTTCAGTAGTCTCAGCAGGCACAGCGGACCGAATCATCGCACGAACCTTCTTCAAAGTACTGTGGGCAGGCTCGGGGACGTCAGCCAAGTATTCATCCACTGTTGTTGGGACACTGGAATTCGATTTCATTGAAGCTAGTTTCCCAAAGGCAAGGTTGCGTGTCTACCCCCGAAGTGGATGGAAGCGGTGGACACATCAGTGCGCAGGGGCCTTTGCCAAGCTTTGCGTTGCGAACTGAAGGACAGCTCTCACCTCTTCTTCCGTCACGTCAAACACTTCCGTGATCTCTTTCATGGAAAGACCGGCTTCCAGATTCTCGAAGATGGTTTGAACCGGCATCCGCGTATGCTTGAGGATCCACGCGCCGCCCACCTTACCAGGAATGCTTTCCACTGCGGGGCATTGGGACCAGTCAAGTTGTGCCATACATACCTCACCTTAATAGTAACGCTGACAAACCTTCACCCGTCATCTGCGAGCATAATAGGGAACGATGCTCACCGCTCTGCTCTCTGAGAAGATTGCCCAATACGGTCCAATCTCCTTTCATGAGTTCCAGGAGGCCGCTCTTTACCATCCGCAATATGGCTACTATCGCCGTCAACGCGATCCGTTCGGCATCGGTGGTGATTTTTATACTGCGGAACAACTACAACCCGTATTCGGATTGCTCATCGCCCGCGTGGTGGAACAGTTGGCTGCACGGCTTGGTCTTTTCTCAGGTCAGCTTCCCGTAATCGAATTGGGTGCGGGCCGCCAGGAGATGCGTCCCCACTTCGAGCAGTGGAATTACCAGGCGGTGGAAAGCGGACACGGTGAACTGCCTCAGAACCTGCGTGGCATTGTGTTTGCCAATGAGTTTCTGGATGCCTTACCCGTGCACATCGTGCGCAGACAGCAACAATCGTTCCTGGAAGTCCTGGTCGGCTGCAACAAGGGGACGTTCCATTTCGTCGATGGCCCCGCTGTCCACGGTGATCTGGCAAGGTACTTGACCAAACATGCTTCCCATGTAAAGGAAGGCGTGCTGATGGAAGCACACCTCGACGCTATTGCCTGGTTGGATCGGTTGGATGCAGCTCTGGAGCAAGGCTTTCTATTGTTCATCGATTATGGTTTCACCGAAGCGGAGCGCATCCGTTTCCCACAAGGAACGTTGATGAGTTACTTCCGTCATCAGGCCGATGAGCAAGTCCTGCACAAGCCAGGGGACCGTGATATTACCGCCCATGTACCTTTCACAATGATCATCAACGAAGCCAAAGAACGTGGCTTTCAACTGGAAAGCTTTGAGACTCTAGCGCAAATGCTACTCACTGCCGGTGAGAGTGATCAATTCGCTGCTGTTCTTACCGGTGCCACAGAAATGGAATGTCAAAAAAGGCGTGGTCAGTTGAAGACACTGCTGTTTGGAATGGGAGAAACGTTTCGGGTATTGTTGTTTTCGCGCGGTGTTAACAGGGTTTAAAATGAATCAGCCCCGTTTGACCGGGGCTGAATGTTGGTTTAACGTTAAGCTGTTCTTCCTTGCGGAAGAGGGCTCTTACTTCTTTTTCTTAGCGGCAGCCTTCTTCTTGGCCGGAGCCTTCTTGACTGCTTTCTTCGTAGCGTTCATCATCGTTTGATTCTCCCTAACATAAATTTATGCGACCTTTAACAAGATCGCTGTTGATCCCAGTTATAAGGTTGTTTTGAATGAATGTCAAGAAAAAAATGCAAGATCAACATATACTTTGCAAAAACGAAGAACCCAAATATTGTTTTATTGTTTACGAGGTGCTTCAAACCCCTTGTTTACGGGCTTGCAAAGAAGTTAGCATGAATTCAGTGAACTTGAAAATACTTTTTGTAGCAGCATGCTTTCTTGCCCTTTCCTCGTGCGCAACACGCAAAATTGTTCCGCCGAAAACCGCTTCAACACCCAAGCCTGCACGCATTGGAATGAAGCAAGTTGGAATTGCAAGTTGGTATGGTGATCCTTATCACGGACGCAAAGCAGCGAACGGCGAAATTTATGACATGAACACTTTCACCGCCGCACATAAATCACTGCCCTTTGAAACTTGGGTCCGAGTGAAGAATCTATCCAACAATAAAACGACCGAAGTGCGCATAACGGATCGTGGTCCGTTCGTTGCCGGAAGAATCATTGACCTCTCCCGCGCTTCAGCAACCCAAATTGAACTGATTCGTCCCGGCACAGCCAAAGTTCGCATCCAAGTGATTCGTGCTCCTCGACAGTCCCGCAAACTACAAGTGACTAGCAATACCCTCTGATGAGGGTGGAGGGTGTAAAGCAAATGCATTAACACCCCCTCATCAAAGTACTAAACATTCTTAACATGAGGACTATCCTTCAGCCTAAAGAAAAAGGTAGATTTTAATGTCGGAGAAAGCACTACATACAATGACTGGTTCCCCAAACTTAGGAGGAGCCAGCGAGCTGGAGGGGAAATGGCACAAAGACCTGGGGAACGGGTCCATGTTTTGGTGGGTCAATCGCCAAAACTGCACC
This sequence comes from Acidobacteriota bacterium, assembly GCA_031394025.1. Taxonomy (GTDB): domain Bacteria; phylum Acidobacteriota; class Terriglobia; order Bryobacterales; family Bryobacteraceae; genus JANXSF01. The sequence continues at coordinate 2,130 of JANMWO010000594.1, read as the reverse complement.
AGGTTGGTCGTTTAATCGAGAAATTGGCTCAAAGCCGCAACTCGGTTCTCATTTTAGGGGAATGTGGAACGGGCAAAGAAGTTGTTGCCCGCTCTATTTACAACAAGAATCCAAAAGGGCCATTCGTTACCATCGATTGTTCATCGTTAGTAGGGCCTTTGATGGAAAGCGAATTGTTCGGTCACGTCAAAGGGTCGTTCACCGGGGCGATCAATGCAAAAATTGGATTGCTGGAGTTAGCTCACAACGGTACAGCGTTTTTTGACGAAATTGGAGAACTGCCACTAGAGCTGCAAGCCAAGCTTTTGAGGGTCTTACAGGAAAAGGAGTACCGGCCAGTTGGATCCTTAGCCACCAAGCATTCCGACTTCCGTATTGTGGCCGCCACCAATAAGGATCTGGAAAAAGAAGTAGAAAAAGGGACCTTTCGGAAAGATCTTTACTATCGTCTGAATGTGGTCAATGTACGCATCGCTCCATTGCGGGAACGGCGGGAAGATGTTCCAGCGCTGATAGCCCATTTCCTGGAACGCTACGGCAACGGTCATGTTCTGACCCAGGAATGTGTGGAAGCAATGCTGGCTTACGATTGGCCGGGTAATGTTCGCGAATTGGAACATGCCATTGAAGGAATGGCTGCTATTCACACCGGTCCGCTACTGCATGTTCAGGATCTTCCCAGTTCCATTCGTAATTTTGTTTACGCCCAAAGGCAACCCGCAATGGCCGCTACGGCATCAGCAAGTAGTTCAGGCTCAACGGATTATGGGTATACAAAAGCACCACAATTAAATAATTTTCCTTTGTGTCCTATTCCTACACTGACAGAGATGGAAAAGCGTATGATACAACAAGCACTGGAATATACGAAAGGAGACAGATTATCGGCGGCAGTGATTCTTGGCATCGGTAGGACTACACTTTATCGAAAGTTGAAAGAATACCAGATGGAAGCATGAGAACTTTCACGTCCGTAAGCCACTTTCTAAAAGAGGAAGAGGCAACGAGGAGAAACCGAATGTCACCCCCAAGCAATTGGAATCTGCTTTTGATCGCCAGCGACCCCTGGGATATTGGTCTGGTGCGCGAAGCACTCAGTGAACTGGAAGAAAATCAATACGCCCGTTCGTTTCAAAAAACGATCAGTTGGCAAATGGCTGAATGCCTGGACGATGCGCTGGATCTGGCTGGCACAGGCGAATACGATATTGCTCTTTGTGATCTGCAACTTTCCGATAGCGAAGGGCTGCATACTTTTTTGAAGCTGAGGGCCAAAGCGCCCCATTTGCCAGTCATCGTGCTGGTCAATCGCAGTGCTGAGGATTTGGGAATCGCCGCCATGCGGGAAGGTGCCCAGGATTATTTACTCAAAGAAGAGTTCGATTGCCTGCCCCTTGCCCGTTCCATTCGCTACGCACTGGAAAGACGTCAAAATGAAATTGCTTCAGAAGAACACTGGGGCATAGACAAGCTGACTGGCCTTCTCGATGAAAAAGAATTTCTGCGACGCGCGAGTTACGCCATTGAACTTGCCGCCAGCACTGGCTTAAGTGCGGCATTGACCGTGGTGGAAATCGCCATGGAAGACGCCAGTTCAGACCGCACACTGGATGTTTTGGAAATTGCCGAACGGCTGCGCGGCCTGTTTGAACCGCCTGACCTGGTAGCGCGGATTGGACCCATTAAATATGCCGCTTTACGAATCGCCAGAGCAGAGGGAATCTCCTTTCCTCGCTGGGTTACCCCGTCGGGAATTCCTGTGGCTCATGCCCATGCCCGCTTCGACGCTGGTGCCCCGAAGGAACTTTCCGTTCTGCTATCGGAAGCAGAGCGGGCTTTAAGCGAAAATAAATTGCAAACCATGGAAGCATTTCTCAGTCAAGATTGAAACTATCACTGGACGCCACCTACAGCACGGGTAAAAATTTAACCGGAGTTGGAATTTACTCTCGGGAAATTATTTGGGGACTCGCCGAAGCCCACCAGGAAGCCGAATTCCGTCTCTATTACCGTACCCATCGTTTCTTAGCCTCCCGTCATGAAACTTACCCTTCTAACGCCAAAGCCCGCCTGTTAAACGACCTGCCTTTTCTCCCTCAGTTCGATTTTTTCCACGGCCTGAACCAACGT
>JANMWO010000525.1:0-7208 GCA_031394025.1 Acidobacteriota bacterium | reverse complement strand
TCTGTAGCATGGGGTGGGGCTGGCTGTTTCGCTTCATGTGTTATCCGCGTCCATCGGCGTCAAACTGCGGCCATTAATCTGGGCCGCTGTTGGACGTCAATGCACACTGATAACAAAACTTTGGGCCAGAGGTAGTTTATAAGAAATGTAATCCGAGTCAGCCTCTGGAACCCATACACTGGGTCGCCGGACAACCGAAAACTCCTTCCTATAAATAACTTTTATTTTTATTAAATCAACACACCATTTCCCATTGGATAGGAATCGCGTATATGATGATCCTGGATATGTGGTACGCAGCATACTTGATCTACTTCGATACAATTCCTGACGACACCGGTATTGGAACCGTTCGCGTCCGACAGGATTTGGTGTTGCTGGAATCTGGCGAACCTGAATCCGCCTTTGAAAAAGCGAATCAGATTGGGAAAACAAGACTGTACACAAATGGGGATTTCAATCTTCACTTTCAAGGTTTGACCGACCTGATGCCTTTGACCACAGGCATTCACGATGGAGCGGTGATTGACGCATCGTCAGACGCCATTGCCACGAAATTGATTGACCTGTTTTTAGCCGCAAAAACAGATTTAACCGCTCGCAGCCAGGAAGAAGCAATGCAACTGGACGGCGGTAGTCATTGGTATTTAGCCCAATTAGTTTTTTCCAGTTGTCCCCAATGGGAATTGGCAGTGGAACGCCAAAAAGTATTGAAAGAGTTGGTGCTGATCAAAGCTGACGAGTCCGACGGAGCTTTTTACAGAGCCGTAGTGTTTGGAAAAGATCGGAGTATGCGCCTGCCCCCTGCCGAACCTGGAGGACAGTGGTATTTTCGTGGGCTGAACGACCTCACCATTGTGGAGGACCCAATTGCCGATGGAATGGTTTTGTTGTCTGAAAGATTTCAAGTCCCACGTGGGGATCAGTTGACACTGGTGCGGTCAAAAGAGGAAATGAAAGCTTTAGCCATTCAGTAGATTCATGGCTCAGGAAAGATTGAAAAAACAGGTAACCTATAACCTAAGCCCGATGCTCAACCGGATTCTACCAATCACTTTGCTGTGCACTGCCCTGCTGGCTCAGGACCCTGCACCCAACCGCATCCTTCGCCCGGCAGACGGCGCTACGCTGACAGGGAAGATCGACGGCATCGCCAAAGTAGTAAAAACTGGCCAACTTTTCCTGGACGGAGTCGCGTTGCCTACAAATGAAATGTCCCCTGGAGTGCTTACCTTCGGCTTAACCTCAACCACGGGCCAACACGTTTTGGAATTACGATTCGAAGGAGGCAGCCAGAAAATCGACTTCTATTCGGGTAAGGCCGAAGCAACAGCAAAGACTTTCCGCGTTCATCCTCCATCAGCCACCTGCGAAACTTGCCATGCAGTGAAAGCTGGCATCTGGAGTTTTAAGACTGACCCGCTGGAGGCAACCTGCGCAGGCTGTCACAACTTGAAAGAATTCGCTAAAACACACACCCATAACACCGGCCAACTGGCAGAATGCGGAATGTGCCACAATCTTCACGGATCCACGGAAGCCTTCCACTTGAAATATCCCCGTAACGTCGCCTGCAAACAATGCCACGGTTAAAAACGAATCCCAATAAAACAGGTGCACTGCAATTCAGTTGTGTTCCCGGATGCATCAACTGCTGCGACCAAAAAGGCTACGTTTACCTGACGGAAAAAGACATGGCCAACGCCGCAAAATTCGTCGGCATGACTGTGCAGGCGTTCGAATCCAAATACGTCTACCGCACAAAACATCTGCTTCGTTTGCGCAAGCCCCAAAAATCCCAATGCCATTTTCTACTCCAAGGTGGCTGTTCCATTCATCCCGTGAAACCAGTTCAGTGCCGTACCTTCCCGTTCTGGCCGGAACTGGTTAAGAGCCGCAAAGAGTGGACCCTAGCTGGACGATACTGCCCAGGTATCGGGACCGGGGAATTGGTTCAAATTGGGACAGCGATTGAAATCGCTTCCGAAATGGAAACGGCCTACCCCACTATTTACGAGGGGTGGTAGGCCCTTACTCAACCCGTCTACTTCCGTCATTTTTTTAGCACTTCGGCATTTTTTCAACACATTTCCTCTCTTCACTGGGCCAATTCGGGGCAATAACGTGCCCCCCACCTTTGGCCCCTTACCTGCATTAACCCTTCCGTGCTTCCCCAAATCGCCCACAACCTGGAACGCTACATGGACTTGCTCAGCGTAAGGCAAAAGACTGTGGCATCCAACGTGGCCAACGCCGACACTCCTGGGTACCGTACCAAAGACATCGATTTTCAGTACGAGTTTCTCTCCACCCTGCACAACTCAGGTCCAGTGAAAGACTCCGTAGAAGTGATTGAACCAGGCAATCTACTGGCAAAGAATGATGGCAACAACGTAAATATGGATCGCGAAATGCGCTTACTCGCGGAAAACGCCATGCGCTTTCAAATGGTTTCCATTCTGGCCCGTGGGGAATTCAAAGCGATTAAAAACGCCCTTTCTGAAGGCAAAGGATAAATTCAATGAGCCTCTTCAATCTACTTTCTGTCAGCGCATCAGGGATGGCGGCGCAACGCACGCGAGCGGAAATTCTTGTGGAGAACATGGCCAATGCGGAAACCACCAGAACTTCCCAAGGTGGCCCCTACAAACGTCGGGATGTGATTTTTGAATCGGCGTCACAACAATCTCCTTTTCAATCCATTTTGAGGAATGAGATGGGGGAAGCATCGAACGGCGTGCGAGTTTCCGAAGTCATAGAAGACGCGCGCGCCCCCGATAAACGCTATCTGCCAGGCCATCCCGATGCCGACGTTGAAGGCTATGTATCCTTCCCACACATGAATCCGGCTGAAGAGATGGTAGATCTGATCAGCGCCACCCGCGGCTATCAAGCCAATGTATCGGCCATGTCCGCCGTGAAAGATATGATTCATCGATCCTTGGATATGTTGAGGTAGCGTAACAATTAAAACATCATGGCCAACTTATTACAGCAAGTTCTGGGACAAGCATCCTTACCGATTGACCCGATTCGGTCTCCCACTTTTCAGCCAGAAGGGAAAGGCGGCGGCGAATTTAAAGCAGCTTTGGCTGAAGCGATTGGCCGTGTAGAAGAAGCCCGGACCACTTCTGTGGATAGTGTCAACCGGTTTCTGGCCGGAGAAAACGAGGAAATTCATAACGTAGTTCTGAATACTCAGCGAGCTGAATTAGCGTTCGAAGCCTTTTTGCAGGTACGCAATAAAGTTGTGAATGCTTATCAGGAAATCATGCGCATGCAGATGTAGCAGCGTCCTCTGAATGCCCAATCAACTCCTGGAACAATTTCGTCGTGTTGTACTCTCCCTAACCATTCGGCAGCGAACGGTGGTGGCAATCGCTGCCATTGTGGCTGTTGCGTTCTTCGCTTTCCTGCTGAACTGGAATAAAGAGAGCGGTTTCAAAACATTGTTCACCAATGTAAGCGGGGAAGAGGCCGGTCAAATACTCACCAAATTGAAGGAATCGAACGTGGAGTTCCGTTTGGCCGATGGCGGAACCACCATCAAGGTTCCTGCGGCGAAGCTCGACGAACTGCGAATTAATATGGCTTCGGTAGGATTGCCGAAAACAGGTCGTATCGGCTATGAACTCTTCGATCGTAACAATTTTGGATCCAGCGAATTTGCCGAACAGGTAAACTACCATCGCGCCGTCGAAGGCGAACTGGAACGGTCCATCATGTCCATCAGTGAAGTGGAAACGGCCCGGGTTCACATCACATTTCCTAAACAGAGTATTTTCCTTGAAAATCGTCAACCAGCCAAAGCTAGCGTTCTCCTCAAAGTAAAGCCCGGGTCCAGGCTGATTTCCACCAATGTGGTCGCCATCATGCGCCTCACCGCCAATGCCGTGGAAGGCCTCAATCCCGATGATGTAGCTGTTCTTGATATGCGCGGCGCTCTGCTGAATCCGGCTCGCCGAACGGATGCCGATAGTGCAACGAATTCCGAAGCCCTGCTGGATTACCGGCAAAAAGTGGAATCGGCGATTCAGACAAAAATCAACCAGACTCTGGAGCCAATTTTAGGACTGGATCACTTTCGAACGGGGATTTCTGTGGAATGTGACTTCACCAGTGGCGAACAAAGTGAAGAGACATTCGATCCATCAAAAAGTGTCATGTCCACATCGCAAAAAACAGAGGATATGGGTGCGCTGGCGGCGGCTGCGGGAGTTCCCGGTACACCCAGCAATCTTCCACGACCAATCGCCAGAGCGGGCAGTGGGTCGGGGGGGCAGCAGCGCAAGACTGAAAGCATCAACTACCAAACCAGTCGATTGGTTCGTCACTTGAAGCTGCCGCAAGGGATGGTCAAACGGGTTTCCGCCTCCGTCCTGGTAGATCATAATGTGCGTTTTGAAGGCGTCGGGGACAAAGCAAAGAAGATTGTCGAACCGCCTACGCCTGAACGTCTGAAAGCCATTAAAGACGTTGTCGCCGCAGCGATTGGGTTCACTGCGGACCGCGGAGATCAATTGATCGTAGAAGCTATTCCCTTTGAAGCAACCCAGGCAACGCAGGGTCCGGCGCCAATCAAAACCGATGGCCAAAAACAAAAGATCGCTTTGCCCAATTGGGTGCCGGGCTGGCTCAAACCACAACTGGAAGAACAGTTGAACGATCTTGTGCAATGGAAATACTTTACGGCGACCATCATCCTATTCGCCTTGTTTGTGGTGGCAATCCCGTTACTTATCCTACGCGCAATCGGTAGGAAAGTGGGCGGCATGGTGAGTCGTAAAAAGGCCATTGCGGGCTCCGAATCTGTTGGGCAAAAGCAGATTCCAGTGCCAGCAGGTCAAACCGCCGCACCCGGTCAAGCATTGCCGCCTGGAGCTCAGGCGATCTCACTGAACCCGGAGCAGGCCTTGAAGGATTACGAAAGTTCCCTCAGCGAGGCTGATCGTCTCCATCGAAAGCTGACCGAAGAAGCTGTTTCCCAGTTGAAAAAACCCGCTGCCACCACCCAACGCGGAGAAGTCCTGGCCAAGCATTTGAGCGAAGAAACGAAAAAGAATCCCCAAGGTATGGCCCAACTGATCCGCACCTGGCTGGCAGAGAAATAGCAGCAAAATCAATATGGAGAAGTCATGACCGCCGTCGCTGAAGCAGAAGAGAAACAGGAACTTTCCGGGATCCGTAAATCGGCCATTGTCCTATTGATGTTGGGAGAAGAGGCCAGTGCTGAGATTCTGAAGCATCTCGACGACGGCGAAGTGCAACATCTTGGACAGGAGATTGCTCGTATGTCTTCTGTGACCAGCGAAATTGGGGAACAGGTATTGGAACAGTTTCACCAGATGACCTTGGCCCATGAATATGTGTTGAGGGGAGGCGTAAGTTATGCCCGAAAAATCCTGATTTCAGCCTTTGGGCCAGAACATGCAGGTGTTTTGCTGGATCGTTTGATGAAGACGCTTGGTTCTGAATCCGGGAGCTTTGATGCCCTTCAAAAAGCTGACCCGCAACAGTTAGCCAAGTTCATTCATGGTGAGCATCCACAAACCATTGCTCTGATTCTTTGCAATTTGAATCCTGCCCAGGCTGCCGCACTGCTCACCTCTTTACCGGTCGAAATACGATCCGACGTTGCACTGCGGATGAGCAATCTGGATCAGATTTCTCCCGATATTATTGCCCGTATTGCCAACATCATCAGTCAGAAATTGAAGTCCTTGGGGATTGTCGACCGGAAGTCCTACGGAGGCGTTCGGGCCGTTGCGGAAATGTTCAACCGTCTGGATACGAAATCGAGCCGTGAGATCCTCGACAATATTGAGGGCGATGCCCCGGAACTGGTGGAAACCGTTCGACAACTGATGTTCGTCTTTGAAGATCTTCTGGCGCTGGATCAAAACGCTATCAAAGAAGTGCTCACTCGCGTAGACAAGAAAATCTTGACGCTGGCGTTAAAAGGAACCAGTGAAAATTTGAAAGGTCATTTCCTGCAATGCATGTCCCAACGCGGGGCAGAGATGATGAAAGAAGATCTGGATTCCTTGGGTCCGGTCAAAATTAAAGAGGTGGAAAGCGGTCAACAGCAAATTATCGCCGTCGTTCGACAATTGGAATCAGAAGGGGTGATCAGCATGCGCGGGGGCGGCAGCGACCAATATGTCGACTAGAATTATTGGACGCACCCAAGCCAGAACGCTTCATCGAATTGCCTGGTCCAATGCCGGGGTCGGCAGTGGTGTACCGCACCCCTTTGTACCTTCTGAACTCCCCAGAATTCTCAACGACAGCGGCGAACCTCAACTTTACGACTTTCCCGGCATTGCCGCGCCGCAGCAGGAACCCGTGAACGATGCTCGCCTGGCAATGGCCAACCAGCAAGGATACGACAAAGGCCATCGCGAAGGGGAGCGCACCGGGTTTGAAAAATCGGCACAGGCCGCAAAACAGATTTACGATCAAATGGCAGTTTCCATTGCCGAATTTGCAACTCTCCGCCGTCGCATCCGACAGGAAGCGGAGCAGGATATCGTCAATCTTTCACTCGCTATCGCCAAGAAAATACTTCATCGGGAATTGTCCATTGATCCGCATGCTCTTTCCGGCGTGGTGAAAGCTGCCCTGGAACGCATTGCGATCCGCGAAGTCCAGTGCATCCGCATGCACCCGTTGGAAGTTGAAATCCTGCGAAATTCACTTCTCGCCGCAGGGCTGCCCCCGTCCATCGAAATCATCGCCGATGGGAGTTTGGAAAAAGGAGCCATTCGATTCGACACTGTGCGTGGCGAACTGGACGCTGGCGTCGGCACTCAGTTGCAGGAAATCGAACGCGGGTTTGCCGACCGTCTGGAGGGGAAATGACCCAATTATTACTCAACCAGTCCGAACGCTGGAGCATGGCTCCTTATCTCGAAATCCTCGAAAAAGCCCCAGCTCACCTTTCCACAGGGTCTGTTACGGAAATGGTTGGTCTGCTCGTCGAATCCGATGGTCCGGCTGCTGGTGTCGGGGATTTTTGCGAAATCCGCACGAAATCGGGGCAATCGATCCGCACGCAGGTGGTAGGTTTCCGCAAAGGAAAAGTCCTCTCCATGCCGCTAGAGGAAACAGGAGGGTTACACCTGGGTGATCGAGTAGTGGCTCGTACTGGCGAAGCAAGCGTCCCAGTGGCCCGCGCAATGCTAGGGCGGGTCCTGGATGGCTTTGGC
>JANMWO010000496.1:0-3469 GCA_031394025.1 Acidobacteriota bacterium | reverse complement strand
GGTGTCGGAAGCTGCCCAGAAACAGCAATGTATCTGGTGTACGACCATCCGGTTTGAAATCATAACGAGACGTATCAATCCCTGCACGCAAGCCGGCCTGCATGCGGCGTGCCAATTGAGGAAGGAAGCCAGTCAGATACTTCTTGTTCGCTTCACTGCACATTTGAATGCGATCCATCTTGGGCAGCATTTTCAACTCAAAACGTAAAGCTCGCAAATACTCAAATCCGGGCGATGCCAGCTTCAACGGATTCCGTATTTTTTCTAAGGCTCGCCCGATGGACTGGAAGTAAACGTCGTGCTCAAACAATATGCTGGGAATCTTGCGTAGGCCGCGCGCATACTGTCCCATGTTTGTATATTCAATTTGAAACACGTCGATTTGGTCGACGTAGATTTTACGATCAATCAGCCAATCCAAATCACGGTTGGCGAACTCGCGCACGGCATATGGTTCAATGCTGCCCAGTTGGCGGATGCGACCGGTCATGCGCATTAAATATTCCGTTGAGGCACACAATTTATCCATCTCTTCATGGGTATGGATCTGCCAATCTTCATCGAGCAGCGCAACCAGATGCAGTCGACAATGCTTCACCAATTCATGAATGGTCTGATACATGAAGACGCCGCCGCCATGGATGGGCGGACAAATTGGATAAGGCGAAAGAAACAGAACATTCAACTGTTCAGGCTTAACAGGCAACGCGACGAACGTATCGCGAAAATGGCTGCCCCTGGGCCGCCGAAACGCTTCCTCATCACTGATAGTGGCCAGGCCTTGAGCTCTTGATCGGCTGCGTGCGGCGCCTGGTAATTGCCTGGCGGCATTCCACAGATCGCGTAAGAACGGACCTCGCTCGCGATTACCGGACAGGGCACTGAGAATCGCATTGCCTGTTGCGAACAGAAAATGCCCGACCAAGCGGCGCGGATTATGGATGTTTTTCCAGACCCAGAGTAACGCGTTTTTACGCACGACACTTTCGATATAGGTTCGATCAAACTTCTTGCCAATGGTTCCGCGATGCTCGTGAAAAACCATACTGGCCGGTTGATACAAGCACTTCCAACCGCGCTTCCAGGCCATATAGCCAATGTCGGTATCTTCGTAATAGAACGGTCGCAGCAATTCGTCAAACGCACCGAGTTCCAAAAACTTTCTACGATCAAATGCGCAGGAGCCACCACCACCATAAAAGCAAGGGAACAATTGCTTCACCTTATCGTCAATGCGATGCCCTACCCACAACCGACCGTTATCCCACCAGCCTTCGGTCAGCCCGGTTTCTTCACGCAGCTTCTGCGGATCGCTGAAGAATATCTGACAACTGACGGCAAACACTTTTTCATCGGTGAAGCCGTTGAGTAACGGTTGAAGAAATCCGGCGTCGACTCGCATGTCGCTATTGAGCAGGACCACGATATCGTTCTTGGCTTTTTCAAAACCAATATTGGAACCACCGCCAAACCCCAGATTCTGCGGCAGCGCTACCACGTTCACTTGCGGAAAGTGCTCTCTTAAGTACGCAACGCTGTCATCTTCAGAGCCATTGTCGACCACCAGAATTTCATTCTCAGGGTGACCAGCCATCGCTGCAAGCAGTGGCGGCATATACTTTTCAAGTAAGTCGCGGCCATTCCAATTGGGGATTACAACTGTGGCCGACGCCGTATTGGGGCGCACTTCGGGTTTCAACGCGAGCCGATCCGAAAGCTTATAAATAAGGTCTGAGATCAACAGCCAGAGACATGCAACTGCTGCCAGCAGTGGAGCGGCTAGTAACACAGGGATCGCCATCAAAAGACGAAGTAGCGTCTTCATGTCTTAATTGAAATGTGGGCCGAAGCCGAACTTACGACCTAACTTGACCCACTTACTCTGTTCTGCAACCGCCAGCAGTTCGCGTAAGGAAGCGATTTCTAAATCCAGTTGTTGCGCCCATTGGGTGCGCTCTACCACCAGTGCCTCATTCGTATGCAATAATTCCACTGCCTTTCCCAAATCACCATTGGCTTGATCCAACTCATTTTCCAAAGACTCCTTCGTTGCCAAGCCCCAAGCGATTTTGTCGGAAAGTTGCGCCTCAATGCGCCTGAGTTCCGATTCATACCCTTCGGCCATCTGCTTTTGAGCCGTCTTCTGCGCTTCCAACTGTTCCCAGGACGCTTTCAACTGCTTGTCTAATTCCAGCCCCCAGGCATTGCGCTTTTTCAGTTCAGCATCCAGGGCCGTATGAAGCAGATTCAGTTCCTGATGCGCCTGCTTTTCCTTGGATAGCCATTCATCTTTCTTTGTCAGTTCCACTTCCAGCTTTTGAATGTGTTCTTCGCGCTGACGAAGTACATTGGCGGCAGTTGGCAAGTAGACAAATGTGGGCGCACCCAACATAGGAGACATGGCGCATACGGCCACAAAGAAGTGAGCCTTGGTCGCGTCCGGGGCGGAAACTTCCATTCGCAAATTGGCTTCAGCAGACCCGGTGGAACCCAGCGCCTGAAACACAATGCCATCAGAATGATTTTCGAAGAACAACGTAGTATGGGGAAAGTATTCGGCTAATGCTTCGCGAAATTCGTCGAACTCAAATTCGTGTTCGTGATAAGGATTCGGACCGGAAACCACTCGGGTGGATTGATAGTAAGACTTGTTCGGCGTGGATACTACGAACTGCCCGCCAGCAGCCAGCAAACGACGCGATTCTTCCAATAACTTTTTCCAGTCGGCCAAATGCTCAATTACTTCAAAGGCCACAATCAGGTCGAAGCTATTATCGGCAAGCGGGACCCCGGCGGCAGACCCTTCCACGAACTCCACATTCGCGATTCGGAAGTTTTCCCGGGCGTAATTCACGGCATCGGCAGAAAGGTCCAGCCCGGTAACTTTAGCGGCTTGCTTGGCCAGTTCAGCCGAACCATAGCCGGTACCGCAACCCATGTCCAGTACACGCTTACCCCTAGCCAGACGGGCAGCAAACGCATAGCGCGCAAAATGTTCGTTCCATAAGTCCGTGTCTACCTGGCCGGGGATGACTCGTTCCCCGGTGAACTCAATTGCCATGAACCGTCTCCATCAACCGGGCATTCACTTCCACTCTGCAAGGCAGGTGCATATAGCCGTAAACGGTTCCTTCACTATGCCCCATTTGTAAGGTGATGGCGTTGTCTATCCAATCGCACATGCGGTAATTCTCCAGTGTCCCATCGGCAATCGCCGGAGAGAAGGAAAAATGTCCTGGGTAAAACGAGGGCAAATCAATATGAAAATCCACGGTACGAATTTCGCCCTTGGCCATTGGACCCAGTTGATAGCCTTCGCGGGTTGTATTAGACCCGGCAAAATCTAAACCCAAATGGTTTCGCAACATAAACCCGGCGTTGGGTAACGCAATATATTCCGCAGCCTGAATGCTGACACGGACGATGATGCGCGAATCCGGTTCCAACAGCACCAGCGGCCTGCCCTGGG
>JANMWO010000465.1:0-20841 GCA_031394025.1 Acidobacteriota bacterium | reverse complement strand
GCCGTTCAACATTTTCAAACAGATGCTCTTCTTCATAGACATTCAAATTCGCAATCGCCGCTGCGCACGAAAGTGGATGTCCGCTGTAAGTGAGGCCGGCCCAAAGCATGTTCGTTTCAAAATGGCGGGCAATTTGTTCAGAAACAATGACCGCACCAAGTGGCATGTAACCACTGGTAAGACCCTTGGCGCAAGTCACGATATCGGGCATAATTCCGTAGTGTTGCGTGGCCAGCCATTTGCCTGTACGACCGAAACCGCTCATCACTTCATCATCAATCAGTAAGATGCCGTACTTATCACAGAGTGCACGTAACTTAGGATAGTAATCATCCGGTGGGACCAGTAACCCATTGGATCCGGTGATGCCTTCCACCATAATTGCGGCAATGGTGTGCGCTCCTTCCATCTGAATGATCTCTTCAATATGGCTGACACATTCACGCTTACAGGATTCCACTTTCTGTCCAAAGGGACAACGATAACAGTAAGGATCAAAGACCCGGACAATGCCAGGAATTCCAGGTTCCACTGGCCAACGGCGTGGATCTCCAGAGGCAGTCATGGCACCAAACGTCGCCCCATGATAGGAGCGGTAGCGGGTGATGATCTTGTTTCGACCGGTGAACATCCGTGCCATTTTGATGGCGTTATCGTTGGCTTCGGAACCACCTAGCGTGTAGAACGTTTTTGCCAGACCGGTGACTTCAGCCAGTTTGCGACCCAACACTCCGCGTGGTTCGGTGGCAAAACTAGGTCCAGCAAAGCACAGCTCACCAGCCTGTTTTTGGATCGCCTCAATCACTTTGGGATGTTGATGTCCGACGTTCAAATTAATCAACTGCGAACTGAAATCAAGCCACCGATTGCCATCTCCATCCCAGAACCAGACGCCTTTTCCACCCTTCATATGAATGGGATTAGAGGTGCCTTGCACTGACCATGAAAACATGGTGTAATCACGGTTTTCCTGAATGATCTCTAGTGAATTTCGTTCCATTGGGGCTCCTTGGCAGCGGACTTGACTCTATAGTAAGCCGGGTTAAGAAGCAAATCAATGGACAGAGTGTCTAAAGGATCAAGTCCTGGCTTACTCACGTAGAAGCAGGTTCTATAAATCGAGCTCACGTAGCGAATTTGCGCTCAGCGCCCGATGGGTAAGAGCCCGCAGATCGTCAATTGAGCCGAGACTCCTGATACGGTCGGAAACAGAGTTTTCTAACGTTCCGAATCGGGACACCAATACATCCAGCAAGGCTAAGCGCCACGCGTCCAGCGCTCCTTCGGTACGGCCCTCCGTTCGACCCTCCGTTCGCCCTTCCATACGGCCCTCTGATCGGCCCTCAACACGGCCCTCAACACGGCCCTCCGTTCGACCCTCAACACGGCCGATTTCCATACCTTTCCGTTCCCAACTGGTTACAATTTCCACGACTTCCTCCCGCTGCTTTGGCAGTAACTCTGCTTTCGCCAGTGATAGTTGGTGCTAAGCCTACTTAAGAAGCAAATCAATGGACACAGCGTGTCTAAAGGACCAAGTCTTTGCCTGGTTGCGCTTAGACTACACGTAGAAGCTCTATAAATCGAGCTCACGCAGCGAATTTGCGCTCAGCGCTCGATGGGTAAGAGCGCGCAGATCGTCAATTGAGCCGAGACTCCTGACGCGGTCGGAAACAGAGTTTTCTAGCGTTCCGAATCGGGAAACCAATACATCCAGCAAGGCTAAGCGCCACGCGTCAAGCGCTCCTTCGGTACGGCCCTCCGTTCGACCTTCCATACGGCCCTCTGATCGACCCTCAACACGGCCCTCCGTTCGACCCTCAACACGGCCCTCCGTTCGACCCTCAACACGGCCCTCCGTTCGACCCTCAACACGGCCTATTTCCATACCTTTCCGTTCCCAACTGGTTACAATTTCCACGACTTCCTCCCTCTGCTTTGGCAGTAACTCTGCCTTCGCCAGTGATTTTTGGAACAGGCGATCCTCCGCCTCATTCAGATTCAGATACGAATCCACAAACGAGGCAATCAAGCGCATTCTCGCTCGATCCAGCTTAAGCGTCACCATCAACCGCAAACATTCAACCTTGACTCTTGGTCGATCTCGCTCGGCTATCTTCATTTTAGCCATAAGTGCACTCCCCATTGGGTTGTGCGAGTCAACGAACCTCCGCCAGGAAAGCCGGTTCAGTTGCACCACGCGATATTTGAATCGCAGCACTTCGCCATCGGGAAAATCAACCCTGTAAACATTGGGTTGCGCCTTCTTCGGCGCGTCGTGCGAATAAACCACAATGGGATACACTGGCAAACCATGCTTTTCAAAGATCGCCGAGTAGTAGCGAAAGAAGCGTCGTGGAAAAGTTGCTGGCGCGGTACTTTGATGCTCAACGTGGATCAGAAAAAAGGTGTCACTGTCCTTAAACACCGCCTTTACAACTATGTCTGCATGGTATTCGTCGCCTTCTAATACGTTTACAAAATGCTCCTGTGTAAGAAACTCAATGGAATCACGTTTCAGTGATTCCGCAAGTTTCGGAAAGAACAACTCAAGGAATTCTACGAAAAACGTCGTGAGCAGTTCCTTAAAAAGGCGGTCGTGATCTATAGCAAGCACGAAACCGGCGGATTCAGAGCCTTCCATCGTCTCTAAAGGTAGCACGTTGTTCGCTTGACAACAGTCAGCCGTTTATCGTACAAATGAGCGATAAACGCGCATGGACTACGCCTATATTTGCGATGCGATTCGTACGCCCTTCGGTCGTTACGGAGGTTCTCTGGCGGGGATACGTCCCGATGATCTCGCCGCAATTCCTCTGCGCGCTCTTCTCGCTCGCAATCCGACCCTAAACCCTGCCCAATTGGATGACGTAATTTTTGGCTGCGCTAATCAGGCTGGCGAGGACAATAGAAACGTCGCCCGCATGGCCCTGCTGCTAGCCGGAATTCCTCAGGAAGTACCCGGGTCAACGGTGAACCGTCTTTGCGGATCCAGTATGGACGCCGTTGCAATCGCCGCCCGCGCAATTCGCTCCGGTGAAGCGGCAGTGGCTATAGCAGGGGGCGTTGAAAGCATGTCGCGCGCTCCTCTGGTTTTATCCAAACCAGATGCACCGTGGGCCAGATCACAAAAGCTTGAAGACACAACCCTGGGCTGGCGCTTTGTCAATCCCCGTATGCGCGAACTCTACGGTGTGGATTCCATGGCGGAGACCGCTGAAATTGTTGCCGCCGAATGCGGAATTTCCCGCGCCGATCAAGATACGTTCGCTCTTCGTAGCCAACAACGCTGCGCTCTGGCAATGAAAGCAGGCTTGTTGTTCAACGAAATCATTCCTGTATCGCTTCCCAAAAATATTGTTGTGGAACTGGACGAACATCCTCGACCCGATACAACCCAGGCGGGGCTTGCCAAGTTAAAGCCCGTTGTTAAATTGGAAGGCACCGTCACAGCAGGTAACGCTTCGGGCATTAATGACGGTTCCGCTGCCCTGATTCTGGCTTCGGAAACCGCCGCGAACCAACATCAGTTGACGCCGCTGGCAAGAGTCATCGGATGTGCCGTTGCCGGGGTGGCCCCTAGAGTTATGGGGTTGGGACCAGTCCCTGCCGTCCAAAAACTGCTCGCTCGCACTGGGCTAAAACTCAATCAGATGGACGTGATTGAACTCAATGAAGCATTCGCCGCCCAAGCTTTGGGAGTGCTGCGCGCACTGGGGCTCCCCGATGATGCAGATCATGTGAATCCCAACGGTGGAGCCATCGCCTTTGGGCATCCGCTTGGTGCCAGTGGCGCGCGCCTGATTGCAACTACCGTGTATCATTTGCAGAGGACCGGCGGTCGCTATGGGTTGTGCACTATGTGCATTGGCGTAGGTCAAGGAATCGCCATAATTGTAGAACGTGTGTGAACCAAAGCGTGTGTGAACAAAAGTTATGATCAAACTTCTCCATGTCGCAGACCTTTCGGTGATTGTAGGAGATCCCATTGATGTTGGCGATACAGGTGCCGGCGTCCGGCGCGTGATCCCAATTCTAGGTGGCGAAGTTACCGGCCCGCGAATTAAGGGTCATGTGATGCAGGGTGGCGCCGACTATCAGATTCTGCGTAAGGATGGGGTCACCGAACTGCACGCCCGCTATGTGCTTGAGTGCGAAAACGGCGCAAAGATTTATGTCAAACATTCAGGCCTTCGTCATGGACCACCAGATGCCATGGAACGTTTACGCCGTGGCGAACCAGTAGATCCCAAACTCATTTATTTCCGAGCCACACCCCGCTTTGAAACAAGTGACAAGAATTACAATTGGCTCACTCGTCACATTTTTATTTGTGACGGCATACGTCGCCCCAATCGCGTCGAACTGGCGTTTTATCAGGTCCTTTAGGAAATGGCGGTTCACAAACACCTGCGGACCCAAGTGGCCATTGTCGGTGCTGGACCTGCCGGACTCATTCTTTCCCATCTGCTGCACCTGGCAGGCATAGACTCCATCATTATTGAAACGAAAGCTCGCAAGCACCTTGAAGAACGCATTCGCGCCGGGGTCCTTGAACAAGGCACAGTGGATCTGCTGAACCAGGCAGGTGTTGGCGAACGGATGCAGCGCGAAGGATTGGTGCATGCTGGCATTGAACTACGTTTCAATGGACGCAGCCATCGCATTGATTTGCAGGAACTCACCGGTGGCCGATCTGTCTGTGTATATCCTCAACATGAAATCGTAAAGGATCTGATTTCCGCTCGACTGCAGGCTGGCGGCCAGATCCTGTTTGAAGCGACACAGGTTCAGATTCACGATTTGAAGACCAACTCCCCCCATGTCACGTTTCAACATGCTGGCGAATCATACCAAATTGATTGCGATTTCATCAGCGGCTGTGACGGGTTCCACGGAATTTGCCGTCCTTCCATTCCCGCTGCGGAGCTCTCCACGTTTGAAAAGATCTATCCGTTCGGTTGGCTGGGCATCCTGGCTGAAGCCGCACCCGCTTCGCAGGAATTGATTTATGCCAACCACCACAGTGGCTTCGCTCTACTCAGCATGCGTTCACCCTCAATCACTCGTGCTTACCTGCAATGTAAGCCTGATGAAGACATTACAGCTTGGCCGGATAATCGTATTTGGGAAGAGTTGCAGCGTCGGTTGGACACTTCCGCAGGGTTTCATCTGAATCAAGGCCCCATCCTTCAAAAAGGGGTTACAGCCATGCGCAGCTTTGTTTGCGAACCCATGCAATATGGGCGATTATTCCTGGCCGGCGATGCTGCACACATCGTGCCGCCCACCGGTGCCAAAGGTCTTAACCTTGCCGCTGCCGATGTGCGTATTCTCGCCAGTGCAATTATCCTTTGGTACCGTAGTGGCGCTACCAACCTGTTGGAACGCTACTCAGAAATTTGCCTTCGTCGCGTGTGGCGTGTACAACATTTTTCCTGGTGGATGACCTCCCTACTGCATCGCTTTGAGAGTGCTGACGGTTTCGACCATCGTCGTCAGTTGGCTGAACTGGAACAGGTAGTAAACTCTAAAGCTGCTGCCACGACGCTGGCCGAAAACTATACTGGATTGCCCTTCGATACTTCTGGAGAATTATGACCCGCACCACACCTCCGTTTCGCGCCGACCATGTTGGCAGCTTGCTCCGTCCAGCGTCGCTGAAAGAAGCGCGGGTTCGACGTGAGCGCACAGAGATCTCTGCTGCAGAATTGTGCGCAGTGGAAGATGCAGCCATTCAACAAGTCATTGCCAAGCAGGCCGCAATTGGTCTGCGCAGCGCAACCGATGGTGAGTTTCGCCGGGCAATGTGGCATTTCGATTTTCTTGGCCAGTTAGATGGTGTTGAATCTTTCCATTCCGAACATGGCATTGCATTCAAAGGCGGCATTGAAACACATCCCACAGGGCTGCGCGTCATCAGCAAACTTGGTTACTCCGCGCATCCCATGGTGCAGCACTTTCGCTTCCTGAATAACCATACACACGCCAAGGCGAAGATGACCATCCCTTCGCCCAGTGTTCTACATTTCCGGGGCGGC
Source organism: Acidobacteriota bacterium (assembly GCA_031394025.1). Classification (GTDB taxonomy): domain Bacteria; phylum Acidobacteriota; class Terriglobia; order Bryobacterales; family Bryobacteraceae; genus JANXSF01. The sequence goes on along the minus strand of JANMWO010000465.1, from coordinate 14,800 downwards.
CGCAGTGCCATCAGCCGCGATATTTATCCGCAGATGGAACCGTTCTACCATGACCTTGCCTTGGCTTATAAAGATGCCGTCAATGACTTTGCTAAAGCCGGTTGCCGTTATCTTCAATTGGATGAAGTCAACCTGGCCTACCTCTGCGATGAAGAGCAACGCCAAGGTCTGCGCGAAAGGGGCGACGATCCAGACCGCCTTCCCGCCATCTATCGCGACATGATCAATACCGCCATCAGTAACAGACCGCATGACATGACCATCACCATGCATTTGTGCCGCGGCAATTTTCGTTCCAGTTGGATCGCCCAAGGCGGCTATGAACCGGTTGCGGAAATGCTGTTCAACGAAATTGACGTGGACGGCTATTTTATGGAGTTCGATACGGAACGTGCGGGCGGATTTGAACCGCTCCGCTTTGTTCCCAAAAACAAGACTGTGGTGCTTGGCTTGGTTACGTCCAAAGCAGGTGCATTGGAATCGACAGAAGAGCTGCTTCGAAGGATCGACGATGCGGCGAAGTACATTGATCTGCAGCAACTTTGCCTAAGCCCGCAATGCGGTTTTGCCAGCACCGAAGAAGGGAATGTTCTCTCTGAAGATCAACAATGGGCCAAGTTGGCGCGCATTGTGGAAGTCGCCGACAAAGTGTGGGGCGGCGAATGAGCCAGAACATTGATGTAGCGGCGCTCATTGATGGCGCTGCCTGGACCACCTATCAAAAGTTGATGACCGCACTGGCTGCGTTGGCCGTTATCTTCGACGGTTTCGACATTCAGATTTTGGCCTTTGCCATGCCCTCGCTAATTAAGGAGTGGCACGCCACCCGTTCCGACTTTGGTCCCGTACTGGCCATCGGCTTGGCTGGTATGGTGATTGGCGGTCCTCTCGCCGGGTATATTGGGGATCGCTTTGGACGCCGTCCAGCACTCATCGGTTCTGTAGTAGTTTTCGGCCTGGCAACCATTGCCACGGCATCTGTTCAGGGGATTATAGGGCTCGCCATATTTCGATTTATCACCGGACTTGGTGCAGGCGGCGCAGTGCCCAACGCCAGTGCTTTGACCGCCGAATTTGCACCACTTCGACGACGTCCAATGGCTGTGAAATTAACCATTGTCTGCATCCCACTTGGCGGCATGTTAGGCGGTCTGATTGCCGCACGAGTCCTGCCTGTATATGGGTGGCGGACGCTATATATGATCGGGGGCGTGACGCCATTATTGCTGGCCATGCTGTTGTTGTGGGCGCTGCCTGAATCTCCACGATTCCTGGCCCGTCGTACGGATCTACGGTCGCAACTCATCAAACTACTCACCCGTATGGGGCACAGCTTACCCGCTGGCGTTACTTTTGCTGAAGGCTCACAGCAGGTAAGTGCCGAACGTGCGTCTCTACGATCACTATTCGGTATGGGACTCGCACACGATACAGCAGGTCTGTGGTTCGCTTACTTCTTTTGTCTGGGGGCAATTTACCTGGTGTTTGGCTGGCTCCCGGCCATGCTTACCGCGCAGGGACTGGATGTCGCCTCAGCCAGTTCCGCTCTGGCGATTTACAATTTCGGTGGCGTGCTGGGTGTGCTGCTTTACACCCTGCTGATGACCCTGTTGGGGTCAAGAGGTCCGTTGCTGTTCGGCTCTCTGGCGGCCGCTGCCAGCGCTTTGGTAATGCTGTTGATCCCTATTTCAGCCCATGCCAATGCCACCTTATTCCTTGCATTTCTTGGACTCAACGGCCTTCTGGCCAATGCTGTTCAAACGTCTATGTACGCATTGGCAGCGCATGTGTATCCAACCAGCGTACGGGCCACGGGGGTGGCTTATGCTGCGGCCATTGGACGTGTTGGCGCACTGGTCAGTTCTTTCTTTGGTGCTGCCATAATTCAGTCTGGGACATCGGCTTATTGGTACGCTTTGGCCATCTGTATGGTCTGCACATTTTTCGGTCTGGCCTGGGTACGACAGCATTTCCAAGCCGTCGGAGCGATTACGGAATGAGTCTTCGTCCCCAGATTCGAAAAGTGAATGTGCTTGGTGCGGAAGCCATTTTCGACCGCCGTCCAGACGGAACCATTTACGTCAAATCGCCTCGTCCGCTAGGTGCCTATCCGGACAAGCTGACGGAACGGCTGGCGCACTGGGCCACACAAACTCCTAACAGTATCTTTCTTGCGCAACGTGATTCCGCCGGCAAATGGCGCACCATTACTTACGCCCAGACTCTGCAACGCGTTCGAGCCATAGCTCAAGCTCTGTTAGATCGAAATCTGGACGCCACAAAACCCGTTGCGATTCTTTCTGGAAATAGTATTGAGCACGCCCTGCTGGCCCTCGCCTGCATGTATTGCGGTGTGTTGTATGCGCCGATTTCTCCATCGTATTCCCTTGCTTCTTCTGAACTCACAACGCTCCGCTACCTGTGGCAAACGTTGCAACCCGCCTTAGTGTTTGCCGCCGAGGGCGAAGTCTTTGAAAAGCCTCTGCAAGCCATCCTTGATTCCCATACGGAATTAGTAACCCTTTCACCGCCTCAGTCGTTGCATGCAACTTCATTCGACCAACTCTGCAACGTTACTGCACGCGCCGATGTTGACGAAGCGCACGCCAAGGTGACTCCAGACACCATCGCCAAAGTCCTGTTTACTTCAGGGTCCACCGGCGCCCCCAAAGGCGTTATCACCACCCAGCGTATGCTGTGTTCCAACCAGGAAATGCTGCGCACTGTGATGGCGTTTCTGGCTGATGAGCCACCGGTGCTTTGTGACTGGCTCCCTTGGAATCACACGTTCGGAGGCAGCCACAATTTCGGAATCGTTCTTTACAACGGCGGCACTCTTTATCTGGACAAAGGAAAACCCACTCCCACGGGCTTTGCCGCCACCATTGCGAATCTGCGTGAAATCGCCCCCACCTCCTACTTCAACGTCCCCAAAGGATATGAAATGCTGGTGCCCGAACTGCGCGCTGATAAGGACTTTCGATGTCAGTTCTTCAGTCGATTGAAGATCCTTTTTTATGCAGCGGCTGGGTTGAACCAAAAGGTGTGGGATGATTTGCAGGAACTTGCCGTTGATGCCTGCGGGGAAGAGATCCTGATGATGACCGGGCTGGGTGCCACGGAAAGTTCCCCATTCGCCATTTCTACTGGCATTGAAGGGGCAGCCTCTGGACGAGTCGGCCTACCTGTGCCTGGCGTGGAGTTGAAGATTGTTCCAGTCGAAGGCAAGTTGGAAGCTCGTCTGCGCGGACCCAACATCACACCAGGATTTTGGCGCGCCCCACAACTCACCAGCGCCGCGTTCGATGATGAAGGCTTCTACAAATTGGGGGATGCGTTGGTCTTCGCTGACCCTCATGATCCACTCAAAGGATTTTGCTTCAACGGTCGGCTATCCGAAGATTTTAAACTGTCCACAGGCACCTGGGTAAGTGTTGGACCGTTGCGTGCAAAACTGCTCACCGCCTTGGTCGACGTGGCTCAGGATGTTGTCTTTGCCGGTGTAGACCAGAGTTATGTGGCCGCCCTCATCTTTCCATTGCCCGGTGCCCCTATCCACACTCTGCAGGCGTTGTTAGAGGAATTTGCACGTCATAGCACCGGTATGTCAACCAGAGTGCAGCGGGCCATTGTGCTGGATAAGCCACCGTCGATGGATGCTGGTGAATTTACAGAAAAGGGCACCATCAATCAGAAGGCCGTACTGCGAAATCGTGCCAACTTAGTAGAAGAATTATACGCCGGGTCACCGCGCGTTCTGGAGATCATTGTATGAACATCAAGTTGCTGTGTTGGGTCGCGTTGTTGTCTGCGTTCACCTCTGCCCAAACTCGCACAATTACCCAAACAAACTGCACAGTGAAAAAACTTGGCGTCAGCATTGCCACTTCTTTGATTGGTGAACCAGTTGGAGCAGTCACACTCAGCGCACCGGTCTGGAACCCAGCAAGAGCAGGAGTAACGGCGCATTGCAGCGTGGAAGGTTCCATGACGCCTGTCGAAAAAGGAACAACAGCCCAACCAATCCATTTCCGAGTTTTGTTGCCAGCATCGTGGACCTTTCATTCCGCCCACTTCGGCGGCGGTGGCATGAACGGCGTGATTCCAGATTTGATAGCCAGTGGCAGATTCACCACCGGACCTTCTTGTTGGAACGCGGCTATGCCACTTACGGTAGTGATTCCGGCCATCAGGGTAACGCACGGGATTGGGCCCTCAGTGAGGAAGCCTTAAAGAACTTGGCCTACCTGCAACTCAAGAAAACTCATGATGCCGCTATGGTGCTAATGCAGCGCGCATACGGCAAGAAACCTCGCTTCAATTACTTTGTTGGAAACTCTCAGGGCGGCCGTGAAGGCCTCACCGTAGCGCAACGTTATCCTGCCGATTACAACGGCATCATCGCCAATGTCCCTATTGTGAATTTCTCTTCGTTAATGCTTGCACCCGCGTTGATTCGAATTCAGGAAAAGCCTTTGGACAATTGGGTGACACCGGCGAAAGCGAATGCCATCCGTGGCGAATTCATTCGGCAATGTGACATTTTGGACGGCCTAGCCGATGGCGTCATCAACAACTATATGGCTTGCCGAGCCATTTTCAATAACAAACAAGCTTGGGCATCCAAACGCTGCCCGGACAATACAGATCCGAACCCTGCCGATGCAAGCGCCAATGCCTGCCTTACCGATGGGCAGATAACAACTCTGCAAATGGTTTATAGTCGCTACGCGTTTGCCACGCCGCTGGCCAATGGTGTGAAGACTTTTGGCATGTGGTCCCCCAATACCGATCCTTCAGGAAGCGGACTCATTGCACCGGCTCGCCTCCGCGGTCAACAAGGCGCAGCAGTAGATGCACCCATGCACAGCAACCTTGGAATCTTAGGCGTAACTGGGTTTTCAATGCGCGATTTTACGGCCAATCCTTTGGACTATGTAGAAGGCGGATCGTTCAATAAGCGTCGTGAACAGATTTCCGAATGGCTCGATGCAACCAATCCTGATCTAACAAAATTCGCAGCACGCGGCGGTAAAATCATCCTCACCATTGGCACCAACGATACTCTGGCGTCACCGGGCGCGCAGTTGGATTACTATCAGGCTCTGATTGATAAGATGGGTCAGGCAAAGTTGGATTCCTTCGCCCGTCTGTTTGTGATTCCACAGGCTGGGCACGGGCTCAGTGGTGCAAACTACGCCGTTGATGGCGAAGGTAAAACCATTGCAGCAGCACCTATCCCCAACACATATGACCGGCTGCCGCTGCTTTTAAATTGGGTAGAAAGGAAGACGGCTCCGGCTATGAATGTTGTGGTGAAAGCCGGTGAACGCAGCCTTCCGCTATGTTCCTATCCTTCCTATCCACAATATAAAAACGGGCCAACAATGTTGGCGACTTCTTATGAATGCGCTAAGCCTGCAGCGCCGTAATAATGGCCGCGCCATACACATCATCGGCAGAACAACCGCGCGATAAATCATTTGCGGGCTTCGCCAACCCCTGTAAAAAGGGCCCCAGCGCTGCTCCACCCGCCAATCGCTCCACTAACTTATAGCCGATGTTACCGCTGTGTAGGTCAGGAAAAATCAGCGTGTTCGCATGGCCTGCAACTGTGGAACCCGGCGCTTTACTTGCCCCCACACTGGCCATCAATGCAGCGTCTACCTGCAATTCTCCATCAATGTTCAACTGCGGTGCTCGCTCGCGCGCAATGCGAACGGCTTCCACCACTTTGTCTACCCAGGCGTGTTTGCCGCTCCCCTTAGTGGAAAAACTGAGCATAGCCACTGACGGCTCCACATTCAGAATCCGACGCGTGCTTTCTGCAGTAGCAATGGCGATTTCAGCCAGCTCCACAGCGCAGGGGTCAATGATAATTGCACAATCGGCAAAGGCCAGCGCACCATCTTTACCAAAGGAACGGTCGGGCACAATCACGAACATCACGCTGGACACAGTCTTCACATTGGCTGCCACGCCGATGCACAAAATGGCCGCCCGAACGGTTTCCGCAGTGGTGTTTGTGGCCCCGCCCACACTGCCGTGGGCGTCTCCTGCCGATACCATCAACGATGCGAAGTACAGCGGCTTTTGTGACAATTGACGGGCTTCCATTTCCGTCATACCCTTCGCCTTGCGTCGTTCGTGGAGTAGTCTTGCATAGCGGTCATCGGGCAGGGTGTGGCCTTTTCCGATCAGCACTGGTTCCACCAGCCGTTCGTCTACCAAACGCGCTGCCGCTTGTTGAATGCGTGGGTCGTCGCCTTCTGGAAATACAATCCGCCGCTTCGACAACTTCCGCAGACGGTCAATGTGCACCGCTAAAAAGCGCGCAGCTAATTCGGAATTGGCCATCGTTCCCCTTGTTGTTCCCGTTCCATTTCACTGCACCAAGCTGTTAGATCTGAATGGTGGAAACGTCCACATGAGATCGGTGTCCTTCCACTACCACAATGCCCGTTTCCGTTACATGATATAACTGCCGATCTTTATCCAGATCGTAACCAATCATTGTCCCTGGGGGCACCCGGACGTTCTTATCCAGAATCGCCCGCTTGATTTTTGCATGACGTCCAATATCCACGTTATCGAACAAAATGCAATCGTCCACTTCTGAACCGGTGTGAATTTTGACCCCTCGTCCAATGACGGAATTTTTCACCATGCCGCCGGAAAGAATGGACCCGGAACAGACCACAGAATCCACTGCCTGACCACGACGACCCTCATCATCAAAAGTGAACTTTGCCGGAGGATCTTCGTAACCCGCTGTGCGCAATGGCCATTCGCGATTATAAAGATTAAGGTCCGGCGAAACTGATTTTAGATCCATGTTGGCTTCGTAAAACGCATCAATCGTTCCGACGTCGCGCCAGTAAGGACGCACGCTAGCGGGATCCCCAGGAATGCGATTTGTGCGGAAATCGTAAGCGAAGATCTCGGTCTTGCCTACCAGACCGGGCAAAATATCGCGTCCAAAATCGTGAGTGCTATTTTCATTTTCAGCATCGGCGTACAGCTCTTTCAGCAGCAGGCTGGTGGAAAAAACATAGTTTCCCATGGATGCATAAACGCTAGCAGGATCACTGGGAATGGTGGGGGCGTTCGGATTTTTTTCGTGAAAGCCAATAATACGGCCATCGGGAGCCGCTTCAATAACGCCGAACTCTTTGGCTTCTTCCTTGGGCACAGGGATAGCCGCAACGGTTGCCTGGGCTCGTTTCTGTTCATGAAACTCGATCATCTCCCGAATGTTCATACGGTAAATATGATCGGCACCGAAGATGATAACCACGTGTGGGTCGGCCTGTTCAATCAGGTTGATGTTCTGGTAAATGGCATCAGCCGTACCGCTATACCAGTTTTCACTTTGGGACCTCATTTGGGCCGGCACGGGGATGACGAAATGATTTTTCAGTAGTCCGCTGAATTCCCATCCATCGCGCAAATGCTGCAATAGAGACTGGCTCTTAAACTGAATCAGGACGTAAGTGGAATAAATTCCCGAGTTCACCAAGTTGGTGAGCACAAAGTCAATGATCCGGTATCGTCCACCAAACGGAACGGCGGGTTTAGCCCGTTCCTTGGTCAGTGGATAGAGGCGGGTACCTTTCCCGCCGGCTAAGACAAAAGCCAAAACACGAAGTTGCATTGCTTCCTCACTGTGGGTCTTCGAAGAGACTATTTTTTCTGGAACAGCTTGCCGAAACTCATTCTGACTCTTTAGGGTGGTTGGAAGCAAGAGTGTTTAAGAAGATTTGATAGTGAATAATGGATGCGTCAAGAACCGTTGACAGTCCTGGTACCATTACTTATAGTGATCAACAGAAAGATCAGCATTAAAGCTGGCCAAGTTGCACAATTTCCCGGAGGTTTTCGTTGCGTATTCTCCCCCAAAGTCTACTGTTTTTACTGCTTGCAAGTGCTGCTGATGCCACCATCATCACTTACGTCGGAACTCGTTCCGGCCTGAATGCGCTTGGCCCTATTGACACTGTTGATTGGGGAACAGCGGCTGATGAAACAGGCAGTTCCGTTCCCAGCCCCTATGTACGAACATCCACACCAAGTTCCATCACAACCACTGCCATCATCGCCACTGGGACCTCGAATTTTCTAATCGAAGTGGAAGGCAGTTTTTGGGACGGAAACTTTTCTCCTGGCGATGTTCTGCTTTGGACCAGTTTCAACAGCAGTCCTATGGCGTTAACTTTTTCAATCCCCATTCAAGGCATTGGGTTCCAAATTCAACGCGCGGATAGCGGACCCTTCACCGCTTCCCTAACTGCTTTTGGAGCTGGAAACGTCAGCTTCGGAACAGTCTTCGTGAATGGAACTTCTTCGGCGGGCGGAGGTGACAATACGGCCCCTTTCATTGGTATTTATAGCAATTTGGCCGATATCGTTTCCATCTCTCTGGCGGTCAATGGCGTGAGTACAGACTTCGCCATCAACCAGGCAACGTTACTCACCAGTCTGAATTCCATTCCAGAACCGGGAACATTGGCGATGAGTGGAATTGGGTTCCTTGCGCTAATTTTTGTAGGGCAGCGATGCGCCCAATGTCGCAACTAAAAGACCGCTCCCTTGCCGGTCACGGCTCGGTATCGACGACGAGTTCTCCTCCGCTACTCATCCGCCTGCCGCGCCGAAACAGTTGCCTTTGTATGCTGCTCTAACCAGCCAAGAATATGTTCCACCTTCGCTATACGATGGCTTGGCGATGCCCCGCGAATGCCATGCGGTTCATCGGGAATACGCACCAGCACAGAATCCACGCGCTTAGCTTTTAACGCAAAATACAGCTCTTCACTCTCCGCCATGGGCGTGCGCAAATCCTGTTCACCAGTGATCACCATCGTTGGTGTCTTGAAATTGTTGGCATAAAATATCGGCGAATGCTCCATATAAGCTTTGGCGTTATCCCATGGCATCCCTTTCATCCAAACAGCAGCATGAGTGTAACCACCGTCCGCTGTCCCAGCCTGCGTGATCCAGTTAGTAACTGGGTACTGCGACACGGCCGCCGCGAAACGGTCTGTATGACCAATGATCCACGCTGTCAACAAACCACCGCCACTACCGCCAGTTACTCCTAAACGCTTGGGATCAATGTAGCCTTTCGCAATCATCACATCCACCCCAGCCATCAAGTCCCTATAGTCATCGCCCGGATAGCGAGTGTGGATAATGTTGCCGAAGTCTTCCCCATACCCCGTTGATCCGCGCGGATTGGTGTACAACACCACGAAACCCCTGCCTGCATAGGTTTGGAACTGGTGATTGAATTCCACGCCGTACATTGCGTGCGGACCACCATGGATGTCCAACAGCAACGGATACTTTCGCGATGCATCAAAATTTGGCGGCTTGATGATCCACCCTTGCATTGGCTTACCATCAAACGAATCGTAACTAATCGGCTCCACTTCGCCCAGTGACCGTCCCGCCATTAAGCTGTCGTTGACTGTAGTTAGTCGAGTTACTACAGCAGGACGATCCACCGTGAACGTTACCAGGTCCGCAGGCTCCTTTGACGTGGCGCGCGATATTGCAATGCGTCCCTGCGCTGAAATGCTGAATGCATCCCCAGCCGCATACCCAGTGGAGTAACGTGCATCGCCCGATGTAATTTGCCGATGCCCACCAGCGAGTGTCGCCAAGTGAACATGCGACGTCCCCCGATCTTCACTGACGAAATAAACACCACTGGAATCAGCCGCCCAACGGATCTGTGTCACATCCCGATCCAACCCTGCAGCCAACTCCTTTGAGTTACTTCCATCCGCATCCATCACATACAACCGAGTTACTGTATAGCTCTGTAACTTGAAATCGTAACCTGTGTAAGCAATCTTTTTACCATCGGGGGAAGCAACCGGGGAACCATCCGGTCCCTTACGCTGAGTAAGTTGTTTCGCCTGGCCATCTTTCACCCGGATCGCCCAAATGTCCGCACCTTCCAGGTTGTAATCCGGGTCCACTTCACGCTGGCAGGAGGTCAAAATCCAATCTCCGTCGGGAGTCCATTGCGGCGCAGTATCCCGCGCACGTCCGTCCACGTAGTCGAAATCACCCGTAGTAACTTGTCGTGGTGCACCGCCCGCTGAAGGAACCACAAAAATATGAAGATAGCCCGGCGGTATGATCCCCGTGCCATCATTGCGCCATCGCAAACGCGTAACAACAATCGGCGGAGCAGCCCAGGTAGCGCCTGCGGGCTTGTCGGGCATCTTCACAGACCATGCCGGCTTAGCGGCCACACGCTTGGAAAAGGAAATCCATTTGCCGTCAGGCGACCAGGCGATAGACGCTGGTGCTTCCTCTAAATCTGTGATCTTCGCATCCTGTCCACCGTCTATCCAGCGCACGTGAATCTGAGTCTTTCCACTGCGATTCGATAAATACGCCAGACGAGTTCCATCAGGGGACCATCGCGGAGAAGAATCTTTGAAGTTACCTTGCGTCAGCGGACGAGGGTCAACCCCACTTACAGGCACCGCCCATAAGTTACTGTAAAAGACATCCTTCATGCGGTCAGCCCAACCCAGAACATACACAACAGATTTCCCGTCCTGACTAATTTGCGGTTCAGTGGCCGTTCGCCAATCGAACAAAGTATCAGAAGTAATTGGTAGCTTGGTCTGCGCAAAAAGCGCGGGAATCAGAAGGAAATAAAGAAGGCGCATTGCAAAAGTGTAGCAAAGGTTTAGCGTTGGCTTACGGAAGCTTGTTCTTCAAATAATCCCAGTAAAGTGAAATGGAAGAATACTTGCGACCAGTGTCTGTGGAATCATTCAGTCCCCAATCATAATCTTTGAATGTAATCTTGGTGAAGTTGCCAGCCGGACCGTATCGGGATAGGAACGCTGCCAACGTTGACCCCTTCAATTCAAAATCACTTTTATACCACTTGAAAATACTGCTCACGTCGGCCTTATTACTTGCTGCATCGAAGCTATTCAACGTTGAAATTCGTAACCACTCCCGTGTGTTATCGTCCAACTGCGCATCCAGTGTTGCTGCGCCAAAGGCCTCCCTGCGCAGCGGCGGACAACTTCGGGCAGCACAAACCAGAGCTGCGTGGATTCTAGGGTCACCCCCATCGCGAAGCTCTTTTTCCAACTGATCCAATGACACGTTCCGACCATTGACCCTGTGCCTGGATTGGCTAAACGGTTTCGACGTTTTCCAAATACTGGCAACTGGATAGTTGGTCAATATCCACCGCACCGTCAGTGCATTATAGGCATTGATAAGCGCAGCTTTACGCGGGTTTCCCCCCAGGTCAGTTGGCCAGGGCAATGCCAGCATAGTTACATAGCGGTCTAACTGTGTTGACGATTCCTGCTTGAGGCGGGCATAGTCCACCCGATGTTCTGTGTTGATGTACTTCTTCGCAATTTGATCCCAATCGGAATGATCCAAATCACTCCCCAGTAAGGTGCTCGCACAGAAGATCATGGCCACGCTATGCTTCATTTCCCTAATGTTAGCTTAGAAAATCACTCGTGCACACGCCGACCCCTGAAGTCCCCAGCCGTGAATTAGGCGGTAAACTGAACGCATCGGTATTGAACCAATGGTTCGGGGTGCGCTGGGATTGCATAGTGAGCCCCAAAAATAGAAATTGCTTAGCGATATATTATCACCATAGAGTAGGGACATTGCACAACCACCCGAAATCCTGTATCATGGGATTTCGAGATGCCCATATGGGTGTCCGCGTAAGGGTGTGTGCCTTCCTGTTGTTCAGAAGTAGCCTCCCATTCACAAATCTAAGGTTCAAAAGCTTATGTACGCAGTCATTGAAACAGGTGGGAAGCAGTATCGTGTCATGCCCGGCCAAAAGGTGAAAGTGGAAACTCTGGCAGGCGAGGTTGGTTCCAACGTCGAATTCAGCCGAGTCCTCGCCGTGGTTGACGATGCGGGCAACATTAGCACTGGCGCAGCTACAGCAGCGGCAAAAGTGACCGGGAAGATTAAGGCACACGGTCGTGGCGAAAAAACGATTGTGTTCAAATTCAAGCGTAAAAAACAATATAAACGCACCATTGGCCATCGCCAGAACTTCACTGAAGTGGAGGTTAGCGCCATTTCGGCGTAAGGATTTACCATGGCACATAAAAAAGGATTAGGCTCCTCAAAAAACGGTCGCGATTCAAATGCACAGCGACTGGGTATCAAAGTTTTCGGTGGTCAGTTGGTTCCCGGCGGTTCCATTATTGTCCGCCAACGTGGCACGCGCTACAAACCAGGTGAGAACGTGGGCGTAGGCAAAGATGACACGCTTTACGCGCGAGTCACAGGTACAGTGCGTTTTCGGGATCGTGGACGAATGGGTAAATACATTGTCGTCGACGCCGCTTTACCACCTACCATTCAATAACGCCGCCCTTTTTAGCGGTGCAGTCTTAAATTTTTCTGCAAAGAGCCGCCTGCCAAACAGGTGGCTTTTTCTTTTGGAGTTACAGTGCTGATAGATGAAGTAAAAATCCTGGTGAAAGCTGGCGACGGCGGCAATGGTTGCATGGCCTTTCGACGGGAAAAGTTCGTTCCGCGGGGCGGCCCATCCGGCGGTGACGGCGGCCACGGTGGCCATGTGGAACTGGTTAGTTCTGTTCATTACAACACTCTTTTACATCTCCGTTTTAACCCTGAGCATAAGGCCGAACGCGGTCGTCATGGAGAGGGATCGAAGTGCACCGGTCATGATGGGAAATCCATTCAAGTGAAGGTTCCCGTGGGCACAGTTGTCTACGATTTTGAATCTTCTGAGTTACTGCACGATTTTGCCACTCCCGATGATCACTTTCTGATAGCCCGAGGCGGACGCGGTGGACGGGGCAACGCCCGTTTCGTCAATTCCCGCCATCAGGCACCAACCGAACATGAAGAAGGTTTTCCTGGTGATGAAAGACGGCTGCGCCTGGAACTGAAACTGCTGGCCGATGCCGGTCTCGTAGGATTTCCTAACGCCGGTAAATCCACGCTCATCTCGCGCATTTCAGCGGCTCGTCCGAAGATTGCCGATTATCCGTTTACAACTCTGGAACCGAATCTTGGAGTGGTTCCGCTGGCCAATAATCGCAGCTTTGTGGTGGCCGATATCCCCGGTTTGATTGAAGGGGCAAGCGAAGGCCACGGTTTAGGTGTGCAGTTCTTGAAGCACATTGAACGAACCAAATTGCTGGTGCATTTGGTGGATGTTTCGGAAGCCAGTGGGCGCGATCCGGTGAACGATTTTAAGATCATCCTGAAGGAGCTGGAAAGCTTCAACGAAGAGTTGGCCGCAAAGCCAATGATCGTAGTGGCCAACAAAATGGACGCTGCTCAAGATCTGAAAAAAGTGAAAGCTTTGAAAGCAGCAGCCACGCGCAGAAAGCTGCCGTTCTTTCAGATTTCCGCAGTCACAGGAACCGGGTTGGAAGAATTAGTGCGCGCTATGGAAGCACGCATTATGCCGACAATTGAATAGTTAAACCTTGGTCCAGATTTCTGCCCGGGGGTCTTCGGGATGCAAGGTGGCCAGTTCCCGAAGAATTTCCCGGGTCCGCTCATCGTGCACATCGGGAGCTTCCAGCACTACTTCCACGATTTGATCGCCACGCGTTTCTTTGCGGGCATTAGGAACACCCTTTTCACGCAACCGGAATTTCTGCCCGTTTTTGGTGCCCTGCGGAATCTTCAGAAGTGCCCGCCCGTCAATGGTTGGGACCTCAATCTTGGCCCCTAACCCTGCTTCGCTCACTGTCACCGGAATCTTAATCAGGATATTGTCGGTATCGCGTTCGAAGAACTCGTGTGGTTCAACGCGAACCGTAATGAACAGATCTCCAGCCGCACCGCCAAGCCGTCCGGCATTGCCTTTGCCTTGCACGCGAAGCCTGGCGCCACTCATGGCGCCTGCTGGAATGCGCACTTCAACCGGATCTGGATGCGCTGTTCTGCCGTCGCCATGACAGGTTGGGCACGAATTGCGCAGCTTGCCTGAACCATTGCAGCGCGGACAACTCAGGTTGAATCGCATGGCCCCAGCCATTTGCGAAACCTGGCCAGTTCCAGAGCATTCGGGACACTGCACAACGGCCCCGCCGGCTTGCCCGCTGCCGTTACAAGTGGCGCATAAATCTTGCCGTTGAATACTTAACTTTACTTGTGTGCCTTTGATCGATTGCCAGAAATCGATGTTCAGAGTGTATTCCAGATCGGCACCTTTTTCAGGAGTTTCCTGACTGGCGGCACCACCACCCCGTCCGAAGAACTGACCGAAAAGATCGCGAAATCCACCACCGCCACCGGGTGGGAAATCTTGCGGACCAGGACCGCCGCCACGGTACCCGCCACGTTGCTGCTGATTTGCAAAATCACTAAAATCGAACCCGCCGAAATCCATACCGGGGGGCTTGCCGTGTTCTGCGGATCCAGCACTGGGCATGCCACTTTCCGAATAGAAACCCACTTGATCGTACATCTGCTTCTTTTTGGGATCGCTCAAAACGTCGTAGGCTTCCTGCACGGTTTTGAAGCGATCTTCGGCAGCCTTGTCACCAGGGTTTAAGTCAGGATGATGCTTCCGAGCCAGACGACGATATACCTTGCGGATTTCGTCGTCGGACGCGGCGCGATCCACACCGAGAGTTTGGTAGAAGTCCTGCTGCTTGGCGGCCATGATTCACTGGTCCTTACTTAATTACGAGGCAGGCGGAAAGCCTGCCCCACATTTCATCTTCTGGCATGCTGAAGGCCTAATGCCACTTAATTTTCCCGCTGGCCTGAATGGTTGTTATCAGCGTTC
>JANMWO010000431.1:0-20360 GCA_031394025.1 Acidobacteriota bacterium | reverse complement strand
CGCGGGTTGTACTTCATGGTGCAGGAACCAAGCGGATACAATCCCAAATCAATGGCGTAATTCCAGGTGGATAAACGCGTGTAGTGGCGAATATTTTCCACTTCGCTGATCTCTGGAAATCCTACAATCTCTGAACGCACTTGGTCAGAACCTAACAGGCTGGCTGCATCCACTGCCGGAACATCCAGATCAGGAAGTTGATAGGCCTTCTTGCCCGGAGAACTGATTTCAAACAGCAGTGGCTCTTCTTGAACTATGTGGCGTCTAACTTTCTTAATCATGCCTGCACCGCCTTACGCAATTCATCCATCGAATCCCGCTTAGTCATTTCAGTTGCACACAGCAACATGCAATCGGCCAGTTCTGGATAGAACCGACCCAGTGGCAATCCTCCGATGATTTTCTTCTTCAGCAACTTCTTGTTCAACGCTTCTGGATCACCAGTTCGCACTACAAATTCATTGAAGAATGGTGCCTTGAATCGTGCCGGTAAGTCTGCCGCTAAATAATGTGCCTTCGCCAGATTCTGCTCCGCTAATTCACGCAACCCCTGCTTGCCGTAAACGCTCATGAACACAGTGGCCATCAACGCGACCAATGCCTGATTGGTGCAAATGTTCGATGTGGCTTTTTCACGACGAATATGTTGTTCCCTGGTTGCCAGTGTCAAACAATAGGCACGGTTCCCGTTGGCATCTAACGTCTCACCAACCAAGCGTCCGGGGATCTGACGAATGAACTTTTCTTTTGTGGCGATGATGCCTGCAAATGGCCCGCCATAGCTTGGCGAAATAGCGAATGATTGCAGTTCGCCCACTACAATATCGGCATCCGTTGGCGGTTGAATCAATCCTAATGCCGCCGCTTCAGTAAACACAACAACTAACAGAGCGCCCTTCGAATGAACCAGCTCCGCCACCTGCTTCACGTTTTCCAGACAGCCGAAAAAGTTCGGCGATTGTACAATCACAGCCGCTGTTTTCTCATTGATCGCCGCATCCAAAGCCACTAGATCCAACTGGCCCGTTTCGCCATCGTAGCCGAACTCAGTGACAGGAATACCTTGATGCAGCGTGTAGGTTTGCAGTACTTGCCGATATTCTGGATGCACTGTTCTCGCTACCAGCACAGAATCCCGACCAGTGATGCGGATGGCCATCATGGCTGCTTCCGGGACAGCAGTTGAGCCATCGTACATGGATGCGTTAGCCACTTCCATGCCCGTAAGCTGGCAAACCATGGTTTGAAATTCAAAGATAGTGGTCAGCGTGCCTTGCGAAATCTCAGCTTGATAAGGCGTGTACGATGTTAGGAATTCGCCACGTGAAACGACTACGTCGCACAATACGGGACGAAAGTGATTATACACTCCAGCACCCAGGAATGACGCATAGCCATTGGCCATTTGGCTTGCCTGCTGCTTGAAGTAATCAACAATATCGTACTCGCTTTTGCCCGCCGGAATTTCCAGCGGACGCTGTAACAATACTTCGGCAGGAAGGTAGTTATACAGTTCGCTGAGTGAGGTAAGCCCGCAGGATGCCAGCATTTCCTGACGTTCACTTTCAGACTTCGGTAGATAACGCAATTACACTTCTCCAATGCTCCGCACGCGTATGCTATGCAGGTATTATTCTTTTAGTTACAAGTTTGATGCCGCAAGACCTGCTCAAGCTCCTAAATAAGCTTGGTAATCGGCAGCCTTCATCAATCCATCTACTTCGGTCGGAATAGACAGTTTCACTTGGATCAACCAGGCTTCCCCGTGAGGATCGGCATTCAGTTTTTCCGGAGTGGTGTTCAAAGCTTCGTTGATGGACGAAACTTCGCCTGAAACGGGCGAGTAGATGTCACTGACAGCTTTCACGGACTCAACCGATCCAAACGTTTTACCCTGTTCCACCTTGGTGCCAACCTTGGGCAAATCAACGTAAACAATGTCGCCCAACTCCCCTTGGGCGTGGAGCGTAATGCCAATTGTGGCTGTGCCGCCTTCCACTTTTACCCATTCATGTTCTTTGGTGTAACGGAAATTCTCGGGATACATGTCTTCTATTTTGCTCTCTTATAAAAAGGGGTTGGAACTACTACTGCATCCACCGGCTGATTGCGAACCATCACTTGGATCACTTGACCAACAGCGGACTTATCCACGGGCAAATAACAGAGCCCAATATTTTTACCCAGCGTTGGTGCCGGTCCGCCACTGGTTACCCAGCCCGCCTTGTGCCCATCAATCTGAATCTCATAGCCATCGCGACCAATCCCCCGACCTTGCATTTCAAACCCGGCCAGTGTGCGTGTAATGCCCGCTGCGCGTTGTGATTCCAATGCTGCCTTGCCTTGAAAATCACCTTTGTCGAACTTCACAATCCAGTTCAACCCGGCTTCCAACGGAGAAATAGTAGCGTCGATTTCGTGACCATACAATGCCATTGCCGATTCCAAACGCAACGTATTCCGCGCGCCTAAACCAGCGGGCTTAATGCCAAATTCTTTACCAGCTTCCATCAACTCATTCCACAGTCGCGGCGCTTCATCGGGTGACACATAAATTTCAAAGCCATCTTCGCCAGTGTAACCAGTGCGTGCAATGCGGGCCTCAGCGCCGCTCACTTCGCCGTCTGCAAAATGATAGTACTTGATGGCGGCCAAATCGGTGGCGGTTAGCTTCTTCAACGTCTCTAACCCGCGTGGACCTTGCAATGCAATCTGGGCATAGCGTGGACCAGCATTTTCCACCGTGGCGGTGAAGGTGTTCGATTCCACAATGTGCTCGTAATCCTTATCCTGATTCCCTGCATTCACACACAGAAAATAATGATCATCGGCAACTTTGTGAACCAGAATATCGTCCACGAATCCACCATGTGCATAGAGCAGCCCAGCGTAGTGAGCCTGGCCGATTTTCAGCTTGGCGGCATTGTTGGTGGAAACGAAATTGACCAGTTCCAGAGCCTCTGGCCCACGGATCTCAATTTCACCCATGTGGCTGACGTCAAACAGCCCCACCCGTTCGCGCACGGTCTGGTGCTCGTCCAGGATTCCTGAATATTGCACAGGCATATCCCAGCCACCAAAGTCCACCATCTTGGCTCCCATCTGGCGGTGTAGGGAATTTAAGGGAGTAGCTTTCAACGCGGAGGATTCCAGCATGAAACCCTAATGCTAACAGGGCCAGTAGAGAGGTGTCAATTTTTTTGAGGCCGTGTTTTTGAGGCCGCGTTTTTGATCAAAGATGAATCGCTTTACTTGGCCAATGCAGCAGGGATCGTAATGGTAACTTCCAACCCTGGATTCGCATTGCGTGCGGTGATGGTTCCACCGTGAGCCGCTGCCGCGCGGCGGGCGATGGCCAATCCTAATCCCGACCCACCAGTGCCCCGATTGCGGTCCGTATCCACTCGGTAGAAGGGCTTGAAAATCTCTTCCACTGCTTCTTCGGGTACCCCAGTGCCGTAATCTCGAATGACGATGTGAGCCCCTGTGGCCACCTTTTCCGCACGTACCTCAACCGTTCCGCGATCTGGCGAATGGCGAATGGCGTTGCGCAACACGTTATCCACTGCTCGACGAAGCAGTTCCGAATCCACTTGGATGGTCAGGTTTTGATCTTCATGGAAACGCAGTTGGCATTCCCGTGCCTCGGCTTCAATGCGGGCATCTTCAACCAATTCCCCCACCAGCGTGTTGAGCGGTTGCGGATGCAGGTCCAGAGCACCGGGGTCCCCTTCTACTCTGGTCACTTGTAACAAGTCGCTGATCATGGAATTCAGTCGCGTAGCTTCGCGCTTCACCCGGTTCAAAGCTTCCTCCCGATTCGACGAACTGCGCGCCAGTTCCACCGCGAATCCTAATCGAGCCAATGGGGAACGCAGTTCATGGGAAATGTCCTGCAGCAGGCGGCGTTCCGCTCCCAGTAGAGTTTGAATCCGGTCCGCCATTCTGTCGAAAGACCGGGCCAGTTCGCCCAGTTCGTCGCGTCGTGTAGAACCTGTTCTCACGGACAGATTTCCATGACCGAATTCGTCCAACGTGTTGCGCAAACCAACCAATGGCGACGCCAAATGAAAAGCCAGAATGTAGCACATCACCGCTACGGCAGCTAAAATCCAGCCATAAGACAACATGTTTTCGTAAGGGTCCATACGGAATCGGGGTCGAAAGATTGTCAACATCCCGAACTTGCCATCAGGGCTTTTAGTCGTGATGGGGAAGGGTTCGCCCCGGCTGGGCCTGCCTGGTGGACGCGGCGCAAAGGAAGCAGACAGATCCTCCCCAGTGGTCAGACTTTTGCCAGCCGCATCGGTGAATTGGACGCCTTCCATCCCACTGCTAATCAGGCGTTCCACATACTTTTCCAGACCCGGCTTGCCAGTTTTTTCGTAGATTTGCGTGGCATCTTCTATAAAAACGCGCATCATCGGCGATGTAGGAGGTTGTGGACGCGGAGCCCCTGTCATTGCAATCACGGCGTTGGTAACCGTGATCCCAACAAAAGCCAGGAACAGACTGGCTACAAATACTGCAAGGATTTTCGCGAAAATTGACTTCACGTTGGCTCCTTGGCACTGAACTGATAGCCGGAACCACGAATGGTGAGGATCAAATCGGCATCCTCCAGTTTCTTCCGCAAATGGCTCACATGAACGTCAATGGAGCGGTCAAACGCCGTTGCTTCGCGTTGATAAAGGCTGAACATCAGATCGTTACGCGTCACAACTTGCCCGGAATTGCGCATTAATACTTCCAAAATGTCGAATTCAATGGAAGTTAAGTCCACTTTGCGACCCGCTTGGATCACCTGACGGGTGGTGGAATCGATTTTCACGCCGCCCGATTCAATTACAGGACGTCCCGAAGCCGGTTGAGATCGTCGTAGAACGGCCCGGATGCGGGCACCCAACTCCTGTGGATCGAACGGCTTAGGCAGATAGTCATCGGCTCCGGCGTCAAGGCCGGTAATGCGATCCCGTTGCTCAGTACGGGCGGTCAACATAATCACCGGCGTCTGTTTTACTTCACGAAGTTTGCGTAGCAGGTCGAACCCGTTCATTCCGGGCATCATTACGTCCAGCAGAATGAGTGAAACATCGGCGGCCAACGCTCGGGCTAAGCCTATTTTGCCGTCATGCAGGGTTTCAACTTGAAAGTTTTGACTTTCCAGGAATTCTTTGACCAACTGACACAGTTCAGCGTCATCGTCGATCATCAACAGAGATAAAATAGGAGATTCGCTCATGGGCCTAAGGCTATTGTCTTCGATTACTATGGATGACGCTGGCCTGAATTGCAATAGGTTCATGGCCTGCACAGTATTTACAAATCTTTACAGGTCAATGTCTTACCCGGGTTTACAAAACTTTACCAGTTCTTTGGGATCGAAAATGTAACAGCGGCGTATAGAAATTCATCATTGATACTATGGGGAAACATATGACCAGACTAATTTTGAACACCGTTCTTGTTTCCGGACTCGTTTTTGGCCAGGCTGCGGCTCCTGCCGCCCGCCGAGTTATGGGTGAAGTTACAGCAGTGGATGCCGCAGGCGGCAAGTTTACGGTGAAAGTGGATAAGGCTGAGCCCCAAACCATTGAAAAAGCGGGTGATTTGCTTTACAAGCGCGTTGCCCCCGGGGTCACCGATCTGAAAAAGGCCGAACCCAGCAAGTTCGACGAATTAGAAGTCGGCGACCGTGTGTTGGTACGCGATAAAGACGTTGTGGTGATGGCTAAGCACGAATTGGCGAAAAAGCACGAAGCGGATCGCGAAGAGTGGACCAAACGGGGCACTTCCGGTCTTGTAACTAGTGTTAATCCAGCTTCTAAAGAAGTAAATATTGAGGTTAAAGCAGCCATGGGCGCGGCCAAGTCGGTTATTTTGACTATTGGCGAAAAGACGCAGTTTCGACGCTATGCTCCGGATTCTGTGAAGTTCTCTGAAGCCAAAGAAGCCAATTTAACTGACCTTGCCAAAGGCGATCAGCTACGCGTCTTGGGCACGAAATCGGAAGATGGGGCAAAAGTGGATGCTGAAATGATCGTTTTTGGAACATTTCGCACACTTGCCGGGACCATAACCAAGGTTGATGTCGCCAATGGCACCATTGATGTGAAGCCAATTGAAGGCAAACCGGTAACCATCAAAACTACAAAAGATTCCACAGTGAAGAAGATGCCAGAAATGATGGCCCGCATGATGAGCGGTGGGGGTATGCGCCCCGGTGGCGCAGGTGCACCGGGCGGACCGAGTGGTCCTGGTGGTCCTCCGACTGCTGGCGGCCCTCCAACTGGAGCCCCGGCTGGGGTACGTCCTGCTGGTGGTGGTCCGGGTGGTTTTCCCGGCGGTGGTGGCGGGGGAATGCGCCCTCCCGGTGGCGATATTAACGCCATGTTGGAGCGGATGCCTGCACTTCCTCTGACTGATTTAAAAGCCGGGGATCAAATTATTGTATCCAGTACGAAAGGCGCTGCCGCCGATCAAATGACGGCAATCACGATTTTGACGGGAGTTGAGGCATTGTTGGCCGCACGCCCGGCTGCTGCACCACAGGGTGGTCGCGGTGGCGGTGGTATGGGTGGCGGATGGACCATGGACATCCCTGTTCTTTAATATTTTTTCGATTTACTTCAAGGATTATGCGAATGAAAAATAAGATCTGGACGTGTGTCCTATCGCTTCTACTCAGCCTTTCGGCCCTGGCGCAAGTTCGCCCTGGCCTTTCGGGAACTGTAACCGATCAATCGGGAGCACTTATCCCGGCGGCGGATATCAACATTACTGGACCACGCGGTTTCCGTCAGGCCAAGAGTACAGATCAGGATGGAAAGTATCTTTTCAGTCCCCTGGAAGTTGGCAATTACACGGTGACCATTAAGCGTTTCGGCTTCAAGACCTTCACTGGAAAAGTGAACGTAACCGCCGCTATGACCTTGGATGCTTCGCTGACCATTGAAGCGGACAAGCAACAAGTGACCGTGAACGACGATTCCGCCAGAGTGGGTGTGGATCCTACTACGAACGCCGGTCAATTGGTGCTTCGTGGTGCAGATTTGGAAGCACTTTCCGACGACCCTGATCAATTGTCGGCTGATTTGCAGGCCTTGGCCGGTCCTTCCGCTGGCCCCAATGGCGGGCAGATTTACATTGACGGATTCACTGGTGGCCAACTGCCTCCGAAATCTTCGATCCGTGAAATTCGCGTCAATGCCAGTCCGTTTTCCGCAGAGTATGACCGCATCGGTTTTGGTCGAATTGAAATCTTCACCAAGCCCGGTACCGATAAGTATCGTGGCCAGGCATCATTCGGTATTTCGGATAAAATCTTCAATTCGCGAAACCCCTTTGTGACAGAGCGTCCAGACTTTCAATCGAAGAATTATGGTTTCAATTTTGGCGGGCCACTCAGCAAAAAATCGTCCTTCAACTTCAATGCCGAACGGCGTGACATTTCCGATAGCAATTTGGTCTACGCAACTATTTTGGACACGAATCTGTTGCCGTTCACTTTAAGGCAATCGCTTCCTAATCCGCAAAGCCGGACTTCCATCAGCCCGCGCATTGACTATGCGTTGAACAGCAAGAACACTTTGGTGGGCCGCTATATGTTTAGCAAGTCGAGTGCGGAAGGGGAGGGAACTGGCGATAAGGCGCTGGCATCCAGAGCCTATGACCGCGCTTCCACAGAGCATTCTGTTCAGTTGACAGAAACGTTCATTATGTCGGCCAAGGCCATTGACGAAACACGCTTTCAGTTTCGACGCAGTGCCAGTGACGACAAAGGCGACAATTCCATTCCTACAGTAAGCGTGTTGGATGCGTTTACAGGCGGTGGACCGCAGGTTGGCAATACTTATAACCACAACAGCAGTTACGAATTCACCAACATGATGACGGTCACCCCTGGTCGGCACTCCGTGAAATTTGGGGGCAGAATCCGGGGATCTTATTTGGATGATTATTCACCAAATAACTTTGGCGGATCGTTCACGTTTTCTGGAAACAAGGGACCGCAGCTTGACGCAAACAACCAAGCCATACCAGGAACCAGCATTACGGTGACATCGCTCGAAGCATATCGTCGCACATTGTACTTCCAGAAGTTAGGAATGACTGGTGCTCAAATCCGCTTATTGGGCGGTGGGGCAAGTCAGTTTTCATTAGCCGGTGGCACGGCGCTGGCCTCCATCTCACAAACGGATATTGGTGTTTTCCTGTTAGACGATTTCCGCATGAAGCCAAACGTCACGTTGAGCTATGGGATTCGTTATGAAAACCAGAACAACATCAGCAGCAATTATAATCTGGCACCACGCTTTGGATTGTCCTGGGGTGTTGGCGCGAAGGGCGCAAAGCCAGCCCTGTTTGTACTTCGACTAGGTACGGGCATCTTCTATGATCGTTTCCAGGAAAATTTTGCCCTGCAAGCATTACGCTTTAACGGGTCCACGCAGCACTCCTACATTGTGCAGCAGCCGGACTTCTACCCCGTAGCTCCAACGCTTGCTTCGTTGACGGCCAATCAATCGCCAGATACCATCCGACAGGTAGCCAACGATTTGCATTCGCCCTATTTATGGCAGACTTCAGTTGGAATAGAACGGCAACTCAGGTCGAACATCACCTGGTCTATGAACTACACATTCTCCCGAGGCGTCCACATGCTGCGGACCCGTAACATCAACTCGCCGCTGAACGGAGTTCGTCCTTTAGGCAACAACTTGAACTACTATGAATACGAATCCAGCGGCTTAATGCGTCAGAACCAGTTGATGAACAGCATCAATGTCCGGATGAAGACCCTCACCTTATTCGGCTTCTACGTCTTGGGTAAAGCCAAGGGCGATACCGATGGTGCGGGAACTTTCCCGGCCTACAATTATGACCTGCATTCGGAATATTCACGGACAACCTACGACGTGCGGAATCGCATGGTGCTGGGCGGCAACTACAACTTGAAGTATGGCAAGATCAGCTTCGCTCCCTTTGTGATGGCTAGTTCTGGAACGCCTTACAACATCACCACTGGTCGCGATGTGAATGGAGATTCCATCTTCAATGATCGGCCTTCGTTTGCCACAGATCCTTCGTCGCCGAATACGATCAACACCAGTTATGGTTTGTTCAACACCGCTCCTGGTCCGAACGACAAACTGATTCCACGCAACTTTGGGCAAGGTCCTTCCAGCTTCACGGTGAATCTGCGGGCCAGCCGTAGTTGGGGATTTGGATCGAAGGGTGAACCGAACTTCACACCAGATGGTGGCGGAGATCGTGGTGGTGGCGGAGATCGCGGTGGTGGCGGACGCGGTGGTCCTGGCGGCGGCCCCGGCGGCATGGGTGGCGGTGGTGGAATGCGCGGTGGCGGTGGTGGAATGCGTGGCGGCGGTGGTGGTGGGGACATGTTTGGCGGCGCTTCTGCTGGCAAACGGTTCAACCTCAACTTGTCGGTTTCGGCGCGCAATTTATTCAACCACGTGAACTTGGGCAATCCCAGTGGGAACCTGAGTTCCACGTTGTTCGGTCAATCGACACAGATCGCAGGCGGCGGCTTCGGCGGCGGTCCTGGCGGCGGCGGTGGTGGTGGAGCAGCGGGCAATCGTAGAGTGGATATTTCATTACGACTGACTTTCTAACGCACTGGACCTGTTTGTAAATACAAAAAGAGAGCGAACAATGTTCGCTCTCTTTTTATTTAGGGGCTGTTGAAAGTAGAAGCTACGCCACCGTGTACTTGCCCACTTCCAGTAACCGATGCGCAATCTTCTGTCGTAATGCAATGCTATTCACTGGTTCAATCCTTGTGAACCGCCGCAACACTGCCAGATTCGTACGCATTGCATCGCCTTCCACACAAGCTGCAATCACTTGCTTCGCTGACGATTCAATCTGCTCCATTGCTTCCCGCATATAAACCGCAGTCATATCCGCAGCCAGTGCTCCCTTACCGTTTTCCTGCATTTTACGAGTCCGCAGCAACATGCTCTCCATGGCGAAAGCCGACATGGACATATCCGTGATGGCTGCCAGGATTTCCTGATGCTGATCCAAATCAGCCATGAAGCGCTGGTAGGCGATGCCCAAAGTCAGCAGCGTGGCTTTCTTTGCATTGGACACAAGATCCGCTTCAGGATCGGTAGATGTCCCAGCCATTGTGGGGCCTGACATAATTTCGCCTTGCAGCTTCTTCACTGCTTCAACTAAGCCCAACTGCCCTTTCTGCGCACGCTTCAGCAACATTCCAGTGGCCAGCATACGGTTGATTTCGTTGGTGCCTTCAAAGATTCGATTAATGCGCGAATCGCGATAGGCCCGTTCCACAAGATACTCTGCGCTGTAGCCGTAGCCGCCGTGAATCTGCACGCCTTCGTCGGCCACGTAGTCCAACACTTCCGATGCAAACACTTTGATATAGCTGCATTCGGCGGCGAACTCTTCCACTGCCTTTAACAAAGCAGGCGCGGCGTCTGGTTGGCTCCAATTCCAATTTGTGAGATGACCTTCAATCATCCCCACAACGCGGAAGCTCATAGTCTCTGCGGCAAAAATACGAATGGCCATTTCCGCAAGCTTGTGCTGCATCATGCCGAACTCGCAGATCGATTTTCCGAACGCCTTGCGTTCCTGCGAATACTTCAGACTGACTTCCAGAATCTGTTTGGCACCACCCACCACAAACGGTCCCAACTTCAACCGACCAAGGTTCAAAATATTGAACGCGATAATATGGCCACGGCCCACTTCCCCTAACACGTTTTCAACGGGCACTTTCACGTTGTCTAAAAATATGGGAGTGGTGGAGGAACCCTTAATTCCCATCTTCTTTTCTTCCGCACCAGGATTGACGCCAGGGTAAGCCCGTTCCACTAGAAACGCGGTGAACTTTTCCCCGCCCACTTTGGCAAAGATGGTGTAGAAATCTGCCCCACCACCGTTGGTGATCCACATCTTCTGGCCGTTCAGAACGTAGTGTGTCCCATCGGCAGAAAGATCGGCACGGGTCTTGGCAGCCAACGCATCGGAACCAGCCTGCGGTTCGCTTAAGCAGTAGGCGGCAATCATTTCCGCACTGGCCAGTTTGTGCAAGTACTTCTGCTTTTGCGCTTCAGTGCCGAACATCAACAGGGGAAGCGTTCCAATGCCGGTGTGCGCCCCGTGCCAACCGGAATAGGATCCGTCACGCGAAAGATTTTCCGCTGCCACCATGGCTGAGGTGAGGTCCATTTCCATGCCGCCGAACCGTTCTGGAATGACAATAGACGTCAAGCCTAGCTTGGCCGATTTACGGACAATGGAAATGGCTAAGCCCGGTTCCTGGTGTTGAATCGCATCCAGGTGCGGGGCCACTTCGTTTTTCCAGAAGTCTTCGGTTGTTTTCGCAATCGCCCGATGCTCATCGGTAAAATCTTCCGGGGTGAATATTTCGTGGGGCTTAACATCCTCAATGAGGAAGCCGCCGCCTTTGGTCATTGGCAAAGCAACAGTCGTGGTAGCCATGGTAAAACTCCTTACTTCACTTTTAAAAAATCACAAGCGTTCAAAAATTCCAGCCGCACCCTGCCCACCGCCGACGCACATGGTCACCATGCCGTATCGCGATTGGCCGCGCTCCATCTCCCGCAAAATCGTGGCCGTCAACTTCGCACCAGTGCACCCCAAGGGATGTCCCAACGCCAGCGCCCCGCCATTCAAATTCACCTTGTCCATGTCCAATCCCGCTTGGTCCATCACAGCCAAGGCCTGCACAGCAAAAGCTTCATTCAATTCAATCACGCCGATGTCGCTGAGCTTCAATCCAGCCAATGCCAGAGCCTTTGGAATAGCAACCACCGGCCCGATGCCCATCAGTTCTGGAGGCACGCCACCAGTGGCAAAACTGACGTATCGCGCCTTGGGCTTCAACCCCAATTCTTTAGCGCGGGTGGCGGACATGACGATTGCAATGGACGCGCCATCGCTGGTCTGCGAAGAATTGCCCGCCGTCACAGTGCCAGTGACATGAAACACCGGCCTCAGTTTGCCCAATGCTTCAACGGAACTATCTGCACGCGGTCCTTCATCTTTATTGAACACAAACTTTTTGGTTACGGGCTTGCCATCCACCAGTACAGTTGATTCCACATCCACAGGCACAATTTCATCGTCAAAGTTTCCTGACGCTTGCGCCTTCAATGCATTTTGATGACTACGATATGCAAATTGATCGGCTCGTTCCCGGGGAATATTGTATTGGCGTTGCAGGTTTTCAGCCGTCAAACCCATATTGATGTAGATTTCCGGCAGGTTATCCACCATCCAGGGATTCGGGGCGACGCGTTGCATCCCCATGGGAAGCATGCTCATACTTTCCGCACCACCGGCCAGCAAAATACTTGCACCACCGGCCCGAATGCGATCCCCAGCCATAGCGATGGCCTGCAATCCAGAACTGCAAAAACGATTGATCGTAACGCCGGTAACCGTATGTGGAAGTCCGGCTCGCAACGCTGCCACACGAGCCATGTTCATACCGCTTTCGCCTTCCGGCGTGGCACAGCCCAGAATCAAATCTTCAATTTCATCGCGAGGAATCTGCGGATATTTTGCCAACAATGCCTGAATGACAATCGCCGCCAAATCATCTGGACGCGTTTCCCGCAACGTCCCTTTGGGAGCTTTCCCTACCGCCGTGCGCAGGCAATCCACTATTACCGCTTCATGCATAAAATCTCTCCCTAATTAATTGCGTAGCGGCTTGCCGGTTTTCAGCATGAAGGCCATACGTTCCTGTGTTTTTGGATGGCCGCAGAGGCTAAGGAATGCTTCGCGTTCCAGATCCAAAAGATACTGCTCGCTCACCAACGATTCCCCGCTGAGCTTGCCGCCAGTTAAAACGTAACCTAGTTTTTCGCCAATCAAACCATCATGCGCGGAAATGTAGCCACCCTGCTGCGCCGTCCACAAACCTATCTTGAGTAACGCCATTCCGGGCTTGCCTGCAACCTTGATATCGGTTCGTGGCACTGCTGGCCGAAAGCCGCCCACCATGGCCAATGCTGCTTCTTTGGCGTCGGCAATCAGGCGTTCCTGATTCATGGAAATGCCTGCCGATTTATCCAGCAGCCCCAGCTTCTTGGCATCGTCAGCGCTGCTGGAAACCTTGGCGTATCCAATTACCTCAAACACTTTTCGGGGATCTTTCAGCCGTGCGATTAATTCCTTGCAACCGCCACCGCCGGGGATCAACCCCACACCAACTTCCACTAAACCCATGTAGAGTTCGGCGGATGCCTGCACTTTTGCGGCATGCAAAGCGATTTCACAACCGCCTCCCAACGCCCGACCATGCGGCGCAACCACAACGGGGATGGCCGCCGTTTTCAGGGCCATGTTCGCTTGTTGGAAACGGTTGATGCCCATGTTCAGCAGGTCCCAATCGCCATCCTGCGCGGTGAGCAAGGCCATCACCAGGTTGGCTCCAACGCTGAAGTTTTCCCCTTGATTGGCCACAACCAACGCCTGATAATTCTTGGTCGCTTCCTCAACGGCGGTGAACATCATGCCGAACTGATCTTCACCCAGCGCGTTCATCTTGCTATGAAATTCCAGGCACAACACGCCATCGCCCAGGTCAATTAAAGAACTGCCTGCGTTTTGCTTCACCACGCCGCGAGCTCGTTTCAGATCGGACAATACGGTAATGCCAGGGCGCTCTTCGAGTGTGGCGTAGGACGTCTTGCCCAGGTCGAAATATTCCGTTTTGGGGATGCCACCAGTATCGGCTGCCTGATAAAACGATTTCGCGCCGCTGGACAACATTTTTACAACGCTGGGGGGCAGTGTCCGACCTTCGCTTTCCATGCGACGTGCCGTTTGTTCAAAGCCCAGTGCGTCCCACAATTGAAACGGTCCATAGGTATGCGCATAGCCCCACTTCATGGCACGATCAATTTCCACGATTCGATCAGACACTTCTGGAATGCGTTCGGCACAATAAAGGAACGTATCGCTGAACAG
Organism: Acidobacteriota bacterium; assembly: GCA_031394025.1. Taxonomy (GTDB): domain Bacteria; phylum Acidobacteriota; class Terriglobia; order Bryobacterales; family Bryobacteraceae; genus JANXSF01. The sequence continues at coordinate 6,365 of JANMWO010000431.1, read as the reverse complement.
GCTCCACAGAAATTTGCCTGCACGGTCGTCCTGGGAAACCAGGTATTGCAAGCGCTTCGGCAAATCTTCAATCTGCTTGGCTTGTTCGGTAGAAGGGAACTTTACTTTTGCTGCTGGATGATATTCAAACGTGGTGCGGTCTATGGCTTGGATCTCTTTTTTGGGTCCCACACGTTGATAAAAGCCTTGGCCTGTTTTATCGCCCAGCCATTTGCGCTTCATCATTTCTTCCATGAAAGCAGGTGGTAGAAAGCGTTCGCGCCAAGGATCATTGGGCACAGCATGATACAAATTATTCGATACGTGAACCCAAATATCCAAGCCCACAATGTCGATCAAGCGGAAGCTGGCGGAGTTGGGCAACCCGATCAGTGATCCTGTCAGTGCATCCACTTCTTCAATGCTATAGTTCTGTTCGGTGGTCAGTTTATAGACCGTGGCACCGTAAAAACTGCCAATGCGATTGGCAATGAAATTAGGTGTATCTTTGCAAAGCACCACGCCCTTGCCCAGCTTGCGATCACAAAACGCACTGACGCCAGATAGGATGTCCGCATCCGTATCGGCACCAGGAATCACTTCGGCCAAGTGTAAATATCGCGGTGGATTGAAGAAGTGTGTTCCCAGAAAATGTTTGCGAAAACTTTCCGAAAATCCTTCGCTGATTTGCGCCAACGGAATGCCGCTGGTGTTGGTGGAAACAATAGAATCTGGTTGGCGAACGGCTTCCACCTGACGCCACAAGTTGCGCTTGATTTCCAGGTTCTCTGTCACCGCTTCAATGATCCAATCGCAACCGGCAAGCTTTGGAATGTCGTCTTCCAAGTTGCCTGGGGTGATCAGTTGGGCAACTTCATCGGTGAACATGCCACCGGGCCGAGCCTTGGCCGCAGTGTCAATTCCCTTCAACGCCGCAGCGTTGCGGTTGGGTTGATTCGGTACAACAATATCTAACAGCAGAGCCGGAATTCCAGCGTTGGCAAAGTGAGCTGCAATGCGGGAACCCATAGTACCGGCTCCCAGCACCGCAACGCGGCGGATAGTTCTCATAGAATGATCTTGTTAAAGTGTATCAGGCGACTATGGACGTTTTTTAAGACGTTGTTGAACAGCAGTTGCTGTTGGAAAATCTGCAGGCACTTTCTGTTTCACTTTGCCGGTAACAGCCCATTCCGCGCCTCTTTGCAGCGTAACGATGAATCCCACGCAATTCATTGCATCGGTATAATGTCCCAGTGCTGTATGGAAAATGCGACCCTTGCCGTAGCTCAGAGTCATCAACAAAGGTTCGTCTTTTCCGGTGCCACCTGTTGCCGGATCGGAAAACGCAGTGGCTAACAAGGTGATGTTTTGCGCTGGACCACGAAGGCTATCATACAGCTCATCAGTGGCATGCATCCAAGTTGCCGGAAGACCTTTCATGATGGGGTGGGTCGGGTTCCGTGTGGTCATCAGGTACGCGTGTTGCTTGCCATGATGCCCACCTTTGCCGGGGGTATTGTCGAAGCTAACTTTGCCATCGCTGAAGCGCAGATAAGGTCCATCTTTTTCGGTGCGGTCACCCCATCCACCCAGGCCGATCATGGTGTTGTACTCCGGCCATTCGCGAAAGGAATTGTCAGCCGCATGATAGACCACAAAGCCGCCCCCGTTCTTGACGAAGGCCTCAAAATCTTTCTGTGTTTCCTGGGGCCAAGCTTCGCCATTGTAGTTGGAAACTACCAACTGATAATCGGAAAATTTGGGATGGAAGTCAGCCATGTCTTTACCCTTGGCTGGACTGGTGGCCACATCCACGGTGAACAATCCACTGTCTTCCAGGATCTCTTTCAACAGCGGAGTCATCTCCTGCCACTTGTGGTTGTTCTGCCCATCAACAACGAGCGCTTTGTACTTAGGAGCGGCGGACAAAGCGATTGGAATTATCAAAAGCGCAAAAAGCCTGCGTGAAAGGAACATGTTTTAAATTGTAGTACCGAAAAGAGATAAAATTTAAAACTTATGGACGAATCCAATCCAGCGGCTTCCATCGTAGCGTTACAAAGAGAGGTATCCACACAAGAAGTGCAATGGCGCGACCAAATAACCAGAATTGCTGCGGGTGATGAAATTGCATTGGCCGAGTTATACGATTCCTCAAGTCGCCTAGTCTATAGCTTGGCGCTCAGAATTCTTAGCAATCCCACCGATGCTGAAGAAATTACTTTGGACGTCTATTCGCAAGTGTGGCGCACGGCCAATCGTTTTGAATCCCAGAGGGGAAGCGTAATGGCTTGGCTAGTAACCATGACGCGAAGCCGTGCCATTGACAGGCTGCGATCCCAACGGAACCAGCACTTGGTTTCAATCGGCGAGAAAGACTTGAGTGAACTGGCTACTACGTTCGAAACACCGGAATCGCAAACGGTGGAAAAAGAATCTGTGAAGTATGTACGAAGGGCGCTGGAAGATTTGCCTGTTGAACAACGGGATGCAATTTTGCTTTCATTCTTCAATGATTTGACTCACCCTGAAGTAGCAGATCAGTTGGGAATTCCTCTGGGAACTGTAAAAACTAGAATTAGGTTAGGAATGTCAAAACTAAGACAATCATTAGGCGTGTTGCGAATGGAAGCAAGGAGGGCAAGTTAATGGAAAATTCTGTTGACTACGATTCCATCCGCGATAAAGCTCTGCTGGCGAGCTTCGGTCTGCTGGATTCGGAAGAAGAAAAAGAACTTGAAAGATTAGCGAAACAGGGCAATCCGGATGGCATCGCGGAGTTGGCAATTTACAGGCAGGTGTTGGCGCGAATCGCGCAAACAGTAGCTATTGTGGATCCTCCGGCAGGTTTGAAAGAGCGGCTGATGAGCCGTGTGAAAGCCAGTAAACATAAGCTAATGCCCGGTTGGCAGACGCAAGCTCCAGGTTTCGACTATGTGCTGAGCGGCCAAGGATTGTGGCAGGATGCTCCATTTCCTGGTGTGAAATTTCAGATGCTGCACTATGACAGGAAAGCTGGCTTAGCCACGCAAATGGTTCGGCTGGAAGCTGGGGCAAAGTTCCCATCGCACCGTCACAGTGCGCCAGAGCAGTGCTTAGTGCTGGAAGGGATCGTATCCATTGGCACGTTGAGACTGCGACCGGGTGATTTTAATTTGGCGCATCCTGGAACGGTGCATGAGGAAATGACTACGGAAGAGGGATGCTTGCTGTTGATTGTAAGCAACCCGCACGATGAATTCGTGCAGCACGTTTAATCAGAACAAGAGCTCCCGAATCGCTGTAACTGCCGCCTGTGTGCTTTCCGCTGAAACATCCAGATGAGTAACCAGCCGCGCTTTAGTGGGCGAAATGGTATTCAACAGAATCCCTTTTTCGTGCATCGACTTGCTGAACTGCGTCGCGCTGAAGCGGCTCTTACTGAAATCGGCGATGACGATATTGGTTTCCACTGGACCTTCCACCACTACGCCTGGGCACTCCGCCAAAGCGGTTGCCAACTGCTTGGCATGGGCGTGATCCTCACATAATCGCGCAGGCATTTGTTCTAACGCAATCAATCCGGCTGCCGCCAGAATTCCGGCTTGGCGCATGCCGCCGCCCAAACGCTTCCTTAACAAGCGACCACGATCCATGTCCTGGCGCGTCCCCACAAGCATTGATCCAACAGGCGCACCCAGTCCCTTGGAAAGACAAAACATCACCGAATCCACCGGGGCAGCAATATCGCGAACAGTGCAACCCAGACTGGCCGCCGCGTTGAAGATACGTGCCCCGTCCATGTGGATCTTCAGTCCGTGCGAATGTGCGCCCGCAGCGATCTCCTGAATTGTCTGCAACGGGTAAACCGAACCACCCGCCATGTTATGCGAATTTTCAATTTCAATCAGACCCGTAGGTGCTGAGTGTGGCCCCAATGGCCGGATCTCCGCTTCAATCTGCGTCCACGATAACAAGCCACGATTCGCCACAATGGGCCGCGCGACACAGCCCGCAAACCAGGCCATCATGGACAACTCATAATTCAAAATGTGCGCCCGCGATTCGCAAATCACTTCCTGCCCATGTTCCGTGTGCAACTTGATGGCAATGGTGTTACCCATGGTTCCGGTAGGAAGAAACAGCGCGGCTTCTTTCCCAAACAATTCTGCTGCTCTTTGTTCCAGACGGTTGACCGTAGGGTCCTCGCCATAAACATCGTCGCCCACCTCGGCTTCGGCCATCGCTTTGCGCATGATCGCGCTGGGACGGGTTACTGTATCACTTCGTAAATCAATCCAATTCATACGTTCACGAACTCCTCAAATACTTCGTTAGAAAGCAGCACGCCTTGCGATGTTAACCGTAACCGCGAACCACTTTTTTCCAGTAATCCAGCTTCCAGGAAACGTGCAAATGGTTCTTTGAATTGATGCCACTCTGCCGGGGTGGGCTCCACGCCTTCGCTCAACCGCAACCCTACAAAGAACCGTTCTTCTCCAGGAATCGCTGCCGTTGATTCCGATTCGGGTGACTTGCCATGCTCCATTCGATCCAAATACATCGCCACCGATTCCACATTTTGCCAGCGACGACCCTGGTCCAACGAATGTGCATCGGCCCCAAATCCAATGTATGGGTCCAGGTGCCAGTACTTCAAATTATGCAATGATTCGTATCCCGGTTTAGCGAAGTTGGAAATCTCATAACGGGGGATTCCCATCTGTGCCAAACGCTCTACAGCAAACTCATAAAACTCCGCAATGTCATCCACCGGAGGGACGCCGCCTGCCCCGTAGCGTGTGCCGCCTTGCAGAATCTCAAGACCTAAGCGACTGTCTTCATCCACCTCTAACATGTAGACGGAAACGTGCGGTGCTTCCAATTTTTCAATCCAATCGAGCGACTGCTTGAAGGAATCAAATGTCTGTCCAGCCAACCCTGCAATCAGGTCGATGTTAAATGATTCAATCCCTTCAGCACGAAGTGCGGCCACATCGGCAGCTACAATTTCAGCAGAGTGCTTGCGACCGGTGCGGGCAATTTCCAAGGGGATGAAACTTTGCACACCCAGGCTGGCGCGGTTGATTCCAGCCTTCCGCCAACCGCGAATAGCGTCAGCAGTGAACGACCCCGGAGCAGCTTCCATGGTGGCCTCTCGCCAGGGCAATCCCGGAATGTGCTTGAGTACTTCAGCTAATGCCACAGGGTCGATCAAGCTAGGAGTTCCACCTCCCAGAAAAATCGTGTCAGGCGTCCATTGCCATTGATGCGCTGTGATTTCCTTGGCCATAGCAGCAAGGTATCGCGGGGTCAATGCTTGTGGTAAAACGTCGGAGGCAAAGTTACAGTACGTGCATTTCTGCGCGCAAAACGGGTAAGAAAGGTAGACTCCGGCCACGCTACAGCGTGACCTCTTCGCTCAATTCCTGGCTGATGTGGGTGGCGATCAACTGTTTCAAATCCTGCCCCGTTTCCGGCAGTACAAAGCTGTTCCGCAACGGTTGCCAATCCAGTTTGAAACTGCGCAGGTGAGCCGAAACCCAAATTTGCCGCACCGGAGAGTTCGGGCTGACTACAAATTTTGTGGGCGGATCTTCGAACTCCACAGTAAGTGCGCCGTTGTTCATATCGGCTTCGAAATCATGCTTCTCCGCAGCGTCGTTGAGCGATTTGGAAAGGGCGGTCAAGGCTTCTTCGGCTAAGGTTTGGAATTGCAACTCGTCGAGCATGGGGATGCCCCTAGTCTACCGCGCTGCAAGTGTTTGCTTTTGCCTTTGCATTTCAAGCGCTAACCTTGCTCTCTCGAATCGCTGCCGCCGCTATCTGGGCAATGTCCAGCAACTGCGGGGGATGATCACTCACTTTATCCAATGCATCGCGGAACATCGTATTGCAGAACGGGCAGGCTGCCGCTACGATATCGGCACCAGTATCCACCAGTTCCTTGGCCCGCACGTGACTTACTCTGTCCCCGGTTTCTTCACCCAAGAAAGCCAGCCCGCCACCAGCGCCGCAACAGAAACTTCGCTCATGATTTCTGGGTGCCTCCACTAAGTTTCCAGCCTGCGCCGCCACCTTCCTGGGCTCATCATAAATGTCCTGGTATCGACCCAAATAGCATGGATCATGGTAGACCACCGTCTTACCAGAAGGTGGCTGCGGCTCTTCGTCTTTCCACTTGGCCAACACCTGACGATGATGCTCAATGTGAATGTTCGTGCCGAACTCTTTGTAATCCTCGCCCAAGGTTCTTACACAGTGCGGGCAGATAGACAGCATTTTACTAGCAGCACCCACGGCGTTAATCTGCTCCAGATTCTGTTCGGCCAGCGTTTGAAAAAGCAGATCGTTCCCTAACCGCCGTGCTGAATCGCCAGAGCAGCGTTCCTTCTTCAACACAC
>JANMWO010000418.1:0-18162 GCA_031394025.1 Acidobacteriota bacterium | reverse complement strand
GGCGAAGGAGTTACCCCTCCGATTGGGGTGATTTTAGGCCAAAATAGCTCTGAACTGCGAAGGATCGGCTAACGAATGCTGCGGGGCGATGTTTGGCACTATCGATGGCGACGTGAAGACTGTCAAGGTCGGCGTGGTCATCGAAAATGCCTTCACTGGCGTCCAGCATGAGCGCTACGAACTGCGTCCCGAAGATCTGCTCAAGGCTGACCGTGAGGCTCGTAATCGGGGCATGGACCTTATCGGTATTTTCCATTCCCACCCGGATTGCGATGCTTATTTTTCCCAAACTGATTTGAAAAATTCCTGTCCCTGGTATTCTTTCGTTGTGCTTTCCATCTACAAGGGCCAGTTCCACCACGCGAACTCATTTTTGCCCAACGCCGAACAAACCGAAGCACCCAAAGAAGAGCTGAAGTATTAGAAGAGCTGAAGTACTGATTTTATGACTAAGATTCTTATCCCCACACCCTTGCGTCAATTCGTTGACAAGAAAGACACCGTTGAAGTAGCTGGTTCCACCGTCGGCGAGGCGCTCAATGCGCTGACCGCCGCCCACTCGGAATTGAAAAAGCACCTTTATAACGACGAAGGAAAACTGCGCAGCTTCGTCAACATTTACTTGAACGATGAAGATATCCGCTACATCAAGAAAGAGGCCACGCCGCTTTCCGATGGCGACACTATCTCCATTGTCCCGAGCATTGCCGGAGGCCGTTAGAATGCAAAAGCAGCTTCTCCCCGAAGAGATTCAGCGCTATAGCCGCCACTTGATCCTGCCCGAAGTTGGCATGGAAGGTCAGGTGAAACTGAAGAATTCCAGCGTTCTGCTGGTGGGCACTGGCGGACTGGGTGCGCCTCTAGGACTCTATCTGGCTGCGGCGGGTATTGGCAAAATCGGGCTGGTGGATTTCGATGTTGTCGATTTTTCTAACCTGCAACGCCAGATCATTCATGGCACCAAAGACGTCGGTCGTAAGAAGCTGGATTCAGCCGCGGAATCCATGCTGGATATTAATCCTTATCTGGAAATCGTGAAGTACGATACGGCGCTGACCAGCGAGAATGCCATGGACATCCTTAAAGGCTATGATGTTGTGGCCGACGGCACCGATAATTTTCCGACGCGCTATCTTGTAAACGATGCCTGCGTGCTCTTGGGCATACCGAACGCTTACGGGTCGATTTTCCGCTTCGAAGGGCAGGCCAGTGTGTTCGGCTATGAAGACGGGCCCTGCTACCGCTGCCTGTATCCGGAACCACCGCCCCCTGGTTTGGTGCCGAGTTGCGCGGAAGGTGGAGTGCTGGGAATTCTGCCGGGCATCATCGGCGTAATTCAAGCCACGGAAGTGGTGAAACTGCTGTTGGGGAAGGGAACAACGCTCAAAGGTCGACTGCTTTTATACGACGCGTTGCACATGAAATTCCGCGAGTTGAAGTTGCGGCGGAATCCGGAATGTCCGATTTGTGGCGACCATCGCACCATTACCAAGCTGATTGATTATCAACAATTCTGTGGCATTCCACAGGAAGCACCTAAGCCGACTGCCGAGGAAACCAAGATGACCGATGTATCTCCCAAAGAAGTGAAAGAACGCATTGACCGGGGTGACAATTTCATTCTGATTGACGTACGGGAACCCAATGAATATCAGATCTGCAGCATTCCCACGGCAAAGTTGATTCCTTTAGGTGACCTGCCCAAACGGTTGAGTGAACTGGATCCGACCGCCGATTACGTGATGCATTGCAAAGGCGGTACGCGTAGCGCCAAAGCTTGTGTGATGCTGCGCGAAGCCGGGTTCAAGAATGTCAAGAACATGACCGGTGGCATTGGGCTATGGAGCGATCAGGTAGACCCAACTGTGCCGAAGTACTAAAAGTTAAACTTAATTCAGAATGCCAGTTTCTGCAAAAGTATTCCCTGTTGGAGACCTTTAATTTCACCCCAAGCAACCGTAAAATTGCGGTAAGCTACGATAAGAAGTGTCCCCCCTCAGGTTTTATGCCCACTCCTGAAAAAAATTGTCCCTAGTTTTGAATTGTGATTGACAGGGTTAATTCATTTTTACGATATGCCATGTAGAATTCGGTTTATGATGGAGTTGAGCTGATGCTAGAAGCCTTTGGACTAAGTGACGCTGGTTGCGTACGCGAAAATAACGAGGACTGTTTCCTCATTGCCGAATCGTCTAAGCTGTTCCTTGTGGCCGATGGCATGGGTGGGGCGCAGGCTGGCGAACAAGCTTCGCAACTGGCTGCAACCACTGTGGAATCCGTCATATCCAGAATTTCCCAGGCGGCGGAATCTGTTCTTACCGATGCGTTTGAGCAGGCCAATCGCGAAGTTCTGAATGCGTCACGCAGTGATTTCCGGCTGGAAGGCATGGGCACTACCCTGGTAGCGTTGTTGGGAAACGGGACCAAAGCTTATGTGGCCAGCGTCGGTGATTCCCGCGCATATTTGTATCATAAAGGATTGTTACGGGCGATAACTGAAGATCAAACTTGGGTTAACGAAATTGGACGTCGATTGGGCTTGGAAGATGAGCAGTTAAAGCGCCACCCCATGCGTCACGTTTTGACCATGGCCATTGGCGTCAGTGAGCCGGTAAGAATTCATTCTTCTACCATTGAACTGGAAGAGGGTATGGTGTTCCTTTTGTGCAGCGATGGCTTGCACGGCGTGATCTCCGATCAGGAAATTGAAAATATTTTGAAATCCGGTGGAGAATTAAGTCAGCAAGCAGCGACTCTTATAGAGAAGGCTAAACAAGCTGGCGGACCGGACAACATAACTACCGTTCTTCTGCGCGTCGCCTAAAATTCTTTTTATGACAGCCCTCTTGTGGAGGGCCGCCACTGCCGTGTTCACGTGCAGTGCGTTGGCATTTTCGGCGTCTGCCGGATTGGATCCCTCAGAAAATTCCTCACCCTCAGCGGTGGCCATCCTCCAGATCAGAATCCTGGAAGGGGAAGGCAGCGTGCATACTGCCTTAACTCGCGCAATTCGACCTTTAGTGGTGCAAATTACCGACGAAATCGGCAAGCCTGTGGATGGTGTGGCGGTAAGTTTTCGACTACCGGAACAGGGCGCTACCGGCAATTTTGGAAATGGTTTGCGATCAGAATTGGTTATCAGCAATGCCGATGGGCGGGCGGTGGTGTGGGGCGTTGAGTGGAGCAAGATGCCAGGGCCGGTGGAGATGCGAATTACTGCCGCCAAGGGCGAGGCCCGGGCGGGCACGGTGACGTCACTTTACGTTAGGGAAGCGGGTGGATCGCAGGAAGCGCGCAAGGCCCAGGCAGATTCCAGTCGTGAAGCAGCGGCAGTCAGTCCCAGATCCAGAATCAAGTGGCTGACCCTTACCGCGCTAATTGCTGGAGCGGCTGCAGGTGGGGTGGTTGCGGCCACCGGGCTGAGTCGATCACCAAATGCAGTGGTGGTGGCATCGCCGGTGACACAACCGGGCTTTTCCCTGGGAGCTCCAGTGTTGATTGTGGGGAAACCGTGATGGCGATACTCATCTCAAAAATGCGCACAAGGCTGCGGAGCATTCTCCTGATCCTTTCCCTGATGACCGTTTGTTCTGCGCAGAGTTCCATAAAAATTCCATGCCTCGGCAAATTAGTCGATCCTTCTGGAACCCTGCGTGACCTGTGTGGGGTTAGCGGGAGCTTGCTGCTTTCTGAACCAGCACCTGAACCCGGTTCGGAAGCAGTCATTAGCGCTGGATTTTCCCGTCGTGCAGGATTCATAAAAACTGCCAGTTCCTTAAAGGTTTTTGAGGGCACCGTGAGTTGGGAAATCCCTGCAATCGCCGGGGCAGCCTTGTTTGCCTTTCAATCGAATGGTGCTCCGGCGTTTGCCTACCTAGCGGAAAGCGGTGAACTGCTGCAGTGGAACGGACAGACAATGCTCCCCATTCCATTCGATGCTGGGGGACAAGTGGTGTCCATTGGAGTTGGGGCAGATAACGGCTGGTTGGCGATTGTGCGTCGTCAGGATGCACTGGTAGTTGTTAGTGCGGGCAATGTTTCGGCAGTGGCTGAAGGAACATTGCTGATCAGTGGTGGCAGAATTCTTCGTTATTCCAATGGGGCGCTTAGCTTGGGCGACTTATCCTTTCCCTTCGACATGCACCCTTCAATAGTGCAATGGATCAACGAGGAATGGATTCATCTGGGCAACTCGGTTTTACGAATTACTCCTGGCAAAGAAGGATTATTTTTGTTATCGGAGGGAAAGTAGATTGCGAACCATTCTTCTGGTTCTGCTGCTTGCCGTTCCGCTGAGAGCGCAACTGCAGGTGTTATACGGCGGCGTTCCTCTGCGCGCTTTGGTGGATATGGGAACCGCTCCTTCCGGCGATGTGCGGTCGTCAACTTTCACCTTGCACAACATCGGGACCACACCGCTAAAGATCACAACTATATCTGTTCTGGGTACGGGCTTTTCGATTGTACCGGCGATTGCCTTGCCCTTCAACTTGGCTGCCGGTCAATCGCAAAACGTGACCGTACGCTTTCAAGCTGCGGCACCGGGGAAATATAGTGCTTCGGTGATTTTGAATGATTGGTCCACACTGTTATTGGCAACGGTGAGTGAAGGCCTGGTGCTGGTGGATGTTACTAGCATGGCTCGTTCCATTTTGAGTGCTGATGCATTGGTCGAATTTGGTCCCACCCCGGCTGGGCGTATTTCACAGCGCGATTTCAGTCTGGAAAATCCCGGCAGCCAATCCCTGGCCGTGTCCCCAATCAGCATTCGTGGCGAAGGGTTTCAACTGATTTTCGCAATGCCTACGCCCACCGCCATTGTTGCGGGAGGGGTCATTTTATTTCGCGTAGAAGCAACATCGGATGCCGCTGCCGACCGTTCCGCCATGCTTATTGTTGGGAACAGGCAGGTGGTCCTTACTGCGAAATTCATTGATCCAATGTTACCTATCGGTCGATTTGTGGTGAATAGCGCTGCATTACGCAGCGGTAATCAGGCAGCGATTTCTATTGTTTTTGATCAGGACCCACCTGCCGACGCCACCGGAAATCTCTCCTTGAGTCTGCTGACGAATAGCTTGGGCTTTGATCAGGCAATTCAATTTCTGCCCAGCGGAAAGCAGTCCATTTCTTTTGAAGTGCGCAAGGGCATACGTAGTGCGCAGTTTGGTTCCTCCTCCTCAGTGATCTTGCAGACGGGGACCACGGCATGGTCCGGCACGCTATCGTTTCGTGTAGCAAATCGGTCAGACTCTTTGCCTCTATTGCTAGCCCCAATGGGGATCCAAATTGATTCCGCCCGGGCCGTCCGCGCGCCATCTACACTGGAAGTAGTGATCTCCGGATTCGACAATACACGTACCGCTGGCCGAGAAGTGTTCTTCACTTTTTACGACCGCAATGACGTCGCCCTGCCCGAAGGGGCCTACAGCAAGGGCCTGTTGCAGGATCAGTTTCAATCTTTATTTGCGCAGAGCAAAGCCGGGGGAATCTTTGAATTGAAAGCAGTGTTCCCCTTCACTGGCGACACCTCTGCCATCTCCGCTGTTTCTGTACAAATGGCCAATTCGATTGCCATCACCAAGACGGACCGGATCAGGCTGCAATGATTCCCGTCGCACTGAGTATTGCTGGCTCAGATCCCAGCGGTGGTGCGGGAATTCAAGCCGACCTGAAAACGTTTCACCAATTTGGAGTCTATGGGCAGGCAGTAATCACCCTGCTGACGGTTCAAAATACGGTCAAAGTGAGCCGGGTGGATTGTTTGGATCCGGCATTGGTGCGCCTGCAATTGGAAGCGGTATTGGAAGATATGCCTGCCCAAGCAGCCAAAACCGGAGCATTGGGCAATGCCGCCATCATCGAAACGGTGGCACAGGTTTGGAGTAGACATCCGTTGATCCCATTGATCGTAGACCCGGTGATGATTTCTAAGCACGGGGCTTCCTTAATCGCCGAGGATGCGCGAGAAGTGCTGGTGCAGCAACTGCTACCCTGTGCCGCATTAGTTACGCCGAACCTGCATGAAGCTTCGCTATTGGCGGGATTTACAGTGGATTCAATTGATTCCATGAAGCGGGCCGCAGAACGAATTTTATCGTTCGGTTCCCAAGCAGTGCTGGTCAAGGGCGGGCATCTAATCGGCAGCGCGACGGATGTGCTGCTGAGTTCCAAAGGCTTTCTGATTCTGCAAGCGGAACGTACCGACACGAACCATACGCATGGCACAGGCTGCACGTATTCAGCGGCCATTACGGCAGGCCTTGCCGGCGGTCAGCAATTGGAACATGCGGTGCGTGCGGCCAAGTTGTTTATTGCCGAAGCCATCCGCACCAATCCTGGCTTGGGGCATGGGTCAGGACCGGTGAATCATCACGCTACAATAAAACAGAAGGATTAATTTTCGTTTTATGGAATTCATTCTGGCGTTCGCTAGTCTGTTGTTTGGATCCGTCGTTGTCTACCTTGTGATGCGCCTGCGGGCCACTGCGGCCATGGCTCCGCTGTGTGAGCGGTTGCGAGCCAGGGATTCACAAATCTCTACAATTGATACGCAACTTCTTGCGGAGAAAATGAACGCCCAGCAGTTGAATGAAGCCAACTCGTCCCTGCGATCGACAGCGGCAGACCTTGCCGCAAGACTGGATTCAGCGAACACGTCCTGGGATGCACAAGTCACTACCCTTGATACGCAACTTCGTGCGGAGAAAATCAACGCCCAGCAGTTGAATGAAGCCAACTCGTCTTTGCGATCGACAGCGGCGGACCTTGCTGCAAGACTGGATGCAGCGAATACGAATTCGTCAGAAAAAGTGCAGGCGTTAGAGGATTCCCACACAAAATTGATGGCCAACTTTCAGGCGCTGGCGGCGGATGCTTTAACCAACAACAACCAAACATTTTTAGATCTGGCTCATCAGACTCTGTCGCGCTTTCAGGAATCGGCTAAGGGAGACTTAGAGATTCGGCAGAACGCCATCGTGGAAGTAATGCGGCCCATTCGGGAATCACTGGACAAGGTGGATACGCGTATTCTGGACCTGGAAAAGGTTCGCGTTGGGGCCTATGCCGGATTGTCGCAACAAGTGCAGGCGATGGCCACCGCACAAGTGCAGTTGCAGGCGGAGACTGCGAATTTAGTAAACGCTTTGCGCGCACCGGCAACCCGTGGACGCTGGGGTGAAATCCAGTTGCGGCGCGTAGTGGAAATGGCTGGCATGTTGGAACACTGCGACTTTTTGCAGCAGGAAAGCGTAACCACGGAACAGGGACGTTTGCGGCCCGATATGAGCATTAAGTTGCCCAATGAACGCATGGTGGTGGTGGATTCAAAAGTATCGTTATCGGCATACCTGGAAGCGATTGACGCCCCTACCCCAGAAATTCGTGCCGACCGGATTAAAGCCCATGCACAACAGATTCGTACCCATCTGACCCGTCTTGCCTCAAAGAATTATTGGGACCAATTTGACCAATCGCCAGAGTTTGTGGTGGCTTTTCTGCCGGGGGAAATCTTCTTTTCAGCGGCATTGGAACAAGATCCGTCGTTAATCGAATTCGGGGTGGAGCGGCGGGTTATTCTGGCAACACCCACCACCTTGATCGCGCTGTTGAAGGCTGTGGCCTATGGATGGAAGCAGGAAAAGCTTTCTGTGAACGCAGCTGAAATTCGCGATTTAGGCAAGTCATTGTACGACCGCATTCGCACATTAGCAGAGCACTTTGACGATATTCATAAGCATTTGGACCGTACCAATCAAGCCTTTAATAAGGCCGTAGGAACGTTGGAATCGCGAGTGCTGGTTTCCGCTCGTAAGCTGAATGAACTGGGTGCCGGTACGGGTGAAATCGTCTCTCCACAACCGGTGGAAACTGCCTTGCGACTTTTCCAGGTGCCTGAATTGAAGCCACGCCTGCTTGAACCGGTAGATCAAGTAACGTTGAACTTCAAACAATAAGCGGCTAGGTTAAACCTGAATTCCGAAGTTAGTAGGATAGCGGCCACCTTGAAGTTTTTCGGAAATCGGAATGAAGACTTCGCTCGCAAGCGAGCTGGCTGGCGGAATCGCCTACCCCACACTAAATTCACCTTTCACTAAACCTGGAGTTGTGTTTGTGGGGCAGGCGATTCCGCCTGCCAAGCCCGCCAGCGGGCTTTTTTCAAGCCTTCGAGTGCTCGGAAAACTTCTGAAATTGGACAGGATTGAAAGCCACTGTGAACAGGCTCTCATTAGTTTTCGCAGGACTAAGCCCCATCACAACAAGCAAGGATGCCCAATGTCACGTAGTTTTCCCCTATTCTGTAGAATCTCCAACCTTCGTTGGGATAGCCTGTGGCACCCTGATAACACAATTGCGGGAAAACTAAGTGGCATTGGGTAAGGATGCCTGTCTTAACTTAACTCTCAACTTCGGAATTCAGGTTAAAAGCTGCGTCACTTGCGCGTATAAATCTTCCATGCGCTGGGCACTCTTCGCCTCTGCCGCCAAGCGCAACAGCGGTTCTGTATTCGATGCGCGAACGTGAATCCAGGCATCGGGCCAAATCAGTTTCAACCCATCGGTACGGTCTGCAACCACTCCAGGGAAATGTTCTTCCAGCGCCTGCATCAACGTTCCCAATCGCCCATGCTCGAAAGTGACCCTGCCCAGTTTGCGATAGTATCGCGGCAATTGGGCCACCAGTTCAGTAACTGATTTTCCAGTTTGTGCCATCAATTCCAAAAGAAAAGCCATGCCCGTATAGCTATCACGGCAATAGTGAACGCCGGGAAAAATCACGCCTCCGTTGGACCCTTCCCCGCCAATGGCAGACTTCACAGCCAGCATCATGTCCACCACATTGGCCTCGCCCACTGCTGTCCTGAAAACTTTGCGACCATTGGCGGCAGCCAGATCTTCCATCACAGAAGATGTGGTCAGGTTCACCACCACGTCACCTGGAAAACGCGGCAGCACGTGCTTAACGACTAGCGCCAGCACATCATCGTTATCCAGCACCTCACCCCGTTCATCTACCACGGCCAGCCGATCCCCATCAGGATCCTGGGCGAACCCAATGGCCGCGCCCGTGCTTCTCACCAGTTCTGAAAGGTCGCCCAACGTGTCCGGTCGTGGTTCGGCGATGCGTGGAAATACTTTGGTGGGATCAATAGCAATGGCATGCAGTTGGCAACCCAATTCTGTGGTGAGAAATTCTGGCGACATCACCGACCCTGCACCGTTCACAGAATCAAGTGCCACACGAAACTTTTTGGAACGAATCAAATCCACATCCACAAAGGAAAGCACACGCTGGGCATGAATTTTCTGCGCCGTGGCTCCTTGCTTGCGCACTTCACGGATTTCATGATTCATCGCTTCATCAAAACTGCTTTGGTGATAGAGATCAATTAATTCCGTACGTTCGTATTGATTGAAAAAGAATCCGTCCTTATTGAAAAGCTTCAGCGCATTGTATTCCGGCGGGTTGTGAGAAGCCGTTAAGCAGATGCCGCCTTTGGCCCCTGTATGAGCGATATAAAGCTGAATGGTGGGGGTAGGCATCACGCCAACATCAATCACCTCGCAACCCGCTGCCAAAAGTCCCGATGCAACAGCATGTTGCAGCATGGGTCCACTGGTCCGCGTATCCCGACCCACCACTACCCTGCCGCGGCCCACATAGGTTCCAAACGCTTGTGCGAAAGACAGTGCAAGGCCCGGCGTCAGAAAATCTCCAACAACTCCACGCACGCCGGAAACGCCGATTTTCAATAGATGTTCACGGGCCATTTAGCGAAGGCTCCTTACCTGGTCCATCAGGCTTTCAAACAGCTCCACCGGGGCATCGCCACGTTGTTCCACAATCACGCGGATAATGGGTTCGGTCTGGCTTACACGCACGTGAAACCAGTGGTCTGGCCACGATACGCGCAGCCCATCGGTTGAATCCACTGTGCCGCTGGCGTAGCGGTTACGAAGGTCCATCATCAAGGCGGGAATGCGCGAACTGGAAATGGGCAGTTCCCCTTTCAAAATGGAATATGGAGGATAGCTGGCCAGAATTCGTGACAAGGTTTGGCGGCGTTCTTCCATCATGGAAAGAATGGCCAGCATGGAAGCAATGCCGTCGTATACAAAACGGAACTGCGGCATCATCACTGCGCCGGTCCCTTCTCCAGCCAGCGCGATTTGTTCGGGACGGTATCCCGATAAAGCATCAATTGCTGCTTGCCGACCAACCGGAACTCGAATCACCTTTCCACTATGACGGGCCGCAATTTCTTCGAGTAACATGGTTGAGGAAAGATTGGTGATCACCAATTTCCCCGCTGCTTTCGGCAGTAAATAATCGGCCAGCAAAGGCAACACAACTTCTTCCGATACAGGCACGCCTTCCTCCGTGGCAAATGCAATTCGATCGGAATCGGCGTCGAAGAGGAATCCGGCATCGGCTCCCAATGGCTTTACTAACGGAGCAAGTTGCAGCGCAACCGTTGCGGATGAAGTATTTGGTTCATGGGCAAACGTTGCGGAACCCAGCTTTTCATTGATCAAAATCAATTGAAAGCCGAACCGTTCATTCATTCTGCGCAAGATCAAGGAAGACGTCCCGTTGCAGCAATCCACAACTACCTTGAAGCGCCGTAACTTATCCAACTCATACACCCGAGCCAAATCATCCAGGTAGGCATCCAGTGCCGATGCATCTTCACGTAGCGAACCTAACTGATCCCAATTCTGATATCGGAATTTTTTCAAATGATAAATATCCAGCAGTTCACTGGATTCGGCTGATGAAAGGTACACGCCTCTGGGGCCAAAAAAGCGCAGCGCATTCCATTCCGCCGCGTTATGACTGGCCGATATAGAAATTCCACCTGCCCCATCCATTCGGACAATGGCATGTTGAATCACTGGCGATGACACAACCCCCAAATCCACTACGTCGTGCCCGCATGCCATCAGCGCACCCACCACTCCTTCCCGAATCATGCAACCACTGGCCCGTGGATCACGACCCACAACCACAGGTCTTCCGGGCTCAAGGAATGTGCCAAAGGCCGATGCGAAATCCATCACATGGCTGGCACTCAATCCACGGCCTACCACGCCGCGCAATCCTACTTGAGAAATTCGAAGAATTTTACCCGTGCTCACTGTTTGCTCTTCACCAATCGAATGCGCCCAAACGCTTCCGGCACATGATTGTTCAACACCCCGGTCTGCTGCCAAACCACGTATTTCTTGTTCTCTTTGGCACCTTGGATACGAAACACATTCAAGCGCATCTCACTGCCTTCCCGCACTGGACCCACGTGAATCAAGGCCAGTGGGATTTCCATTTCCCCGTACCAAATCTTTTTTTCACGATCCAAGCGCGCCTTCACCTTAAAGCCGGAGTTCCACTTCCAGCCACCTTCCGGTAATGGAGTTTTGCGGTCGATATCCAAATCCACCCATTCGCCTTGTGGCGAAACTTGCAGCTCCTTGTATTGCCAGATATGTTCAAAATCGCTCCCAATGAACACTTCGGCAACATCCCACTGCCATAACTTATTGGTTTCCTCTTGCGTCTTGGGGTCTTCCTTGAGATTCAGTTGTTCATACGGGCAAGTGAATAGAAAGTACAGATTCTTATCCGTCCATCGCGACCGGATTTCTGTTCTATGCCCTGCTATCGGCTTTCCAAAGTGATCCTTATCGGAAATGGTGGGGGCAATGGTTCGCCAATGCGCAGTGGTGGGATCGGCACTCAACACAATCGGCGTCGAAGAATAAACGCTGTCAATCCGGCCTGGACCTTCGGCCCAAAGCGAGGCAACCGCCAATCCTGCAAAAACAAGTTTGTACATTTGTTCCAACCTCAATATAAAATTAGATGGTCTCATGGACAACAACGGAGTGCTCAACAAATGAGTTCGGATTCTAGCCGCAGGCGCTGGCTGAAGTATAGTGCCGCAGTGGGTGGGTTGCTAACTGGCTGCACCCCAAACACAAACCAGCCCCCAGGGCAGGAAGAAGACGTGGTCAACCTGCTGGGCCGTGTGGTCAGCAAATATGGGGAGCGCTCGCCCGATCAGAAAATCACTCGCCTTCCCGGAACCAATAAGCACCTGGAAGCCAGTTCCAGCCTTACGCCGCTGGCCCAAACCATGGGGATCATCACGCCGTCAGCATTGCATTTTGAAAGGCACCACGCAGGCGTCCCCACGTTGCAGGAAGCCGGTTATGAACTACTTTTGCATGGGCTGGTTGCCGAACCCTTAACTTTCACATTGAATGATTTGAAAAGCTTTCCATCGGCCTCGCAAATCAATTTTGTGGAGTGTTCTGGGAACAGTGGTCGTGAATGGTCGGCGAAAGTTTCGGCTGATGTGCAAAGCGGCTTCGGCTTGGCTAGTTGTAGTGAATGGACCGGAGTGAAGCTGGCAACCTTACTCCAAGAAGCCGGGATAAAACCGGAAGGGAAATGGGTAATTGCAGAAGGGGCCGACGCCTGCCGGATGCATCGCAGCATCCCCATAGAGAAGGCGTTGAAAGATATTCTGGTGGCCTATGGACAGAATGGCGAAGCGCTTAGACCTGAGCAAGGTTACCCGTTGCGATTGATTGTTCCAGGCTGGGAAGGCAACGTCTGCGTGAAGTGGCTTCGTCAACTCAAGGTGACCGCTGAACCGTTAGCCAGCCGTGAGGAAACATCGAAGTACACCGATATGATGCCCAATGGTAAGGCCCGGCAATACACGTTCGATATGGAAGCCAAGTCTGTAATTACGGCACCTTCCGGCGGTCAGCGCATCCTTAAACGAGGCTATGTGGAAATCACCGGTTTGGCATGGACAGGTAAGGGTCGTATTGATGCGGTGGAGATAACCACCGACGGCGGCAAATCCTGGCAACGGGCCAAGTTACAGGAACCTCGTTTGGCAAATGCGTTTACACGCTTTCGTTTCGATTGGATGTGGGATGGCTTGGCAACGCAAATCGCCTCCCGGGCAGTGGATGAAACCGGCTATGTCCAACCGAGTCGCGATGCGCTGCTTGCCGTCAGGGGTGCAAACTCGCACTATCATTTCAATGGCATCAAAGTGTGGCACGTGGGGGCTGAAGGGAGTGTGACTCATGTGGAAGCATAGCTTACTCATTCTCATTCTTCTGCCAATGCTTATGACGGCGCAGAAGCGGTTGGAAATTGGGCATCGGGCTGCTGAAAAAGTAATTGCCCAACAAGACAAATTCATCACGCCGGAAGGCAAAGGTCTCCCTGCCGGTAAGGGCACGGCGATTGAAGGGAAGTTGGTTTTTGAACGTCGCTGTTCCCGCTGTCATGGTCAAAAAGCGGAAGGTGCTGATGATGCCGCGCTGGCCGGTGGCATAGGGTCGTTGGGTAAGCCAAAAGAGCTGCGCACTGTGGGCAGCTATTGGCCGCATGCTCCGGGAATTTGGGATTACGTTAACAGGGCAATGCCATTTAAAGATCCTGGCAGCTTAGCTCCAGATCAGGTTTACGCTGTGGTGGCGTATATTTTGAATCTCAATGGACTGTGGGATGAAACGGCAGAGTTGAACGCCGCCGCACTCTCTAAAATCCAAATGCCCAATAAAAATGGGTTCATTAAAGACGCGCGACCCGACGTGAATCGCAATCGTTAACCGTGTCGAGGGTTCCCGCCTCATAGTTTCTTGGGAATCGGAATAAAGACTTCGCTCGCGAGCGAGCTGGCAGGCGGAATCGCCTACCCCACAAGCGCAGGTTTCAGCAGTTGCCTTGCCAGTTTGGATTGCTTTTACAACTGGGGTTTTGGCTTCTCAGCATTTTGCCCCAATGTCATATAGTCTTTGCAACTTCAGAGAAAAGCCGCAAGGCAGGCAGAATGCCAAGTAGAATACCCGCCCCACCCAATGCATCTCCAGGCAACCGAATGTGGGGCAGGCGATTCCGCCTGCCAGCTCGCCTGCGAGCGAAGTCTTCCTCCCGATTCCCAAGAACCCAGCTGCTCTAGGCTAGCGCCGTCTTCATAAACGCCAAACATTTTTTCACTTCAGTCACTGAATCGCTGGCACCCTGATATTCATATTCAATATCAGCCGGAATGGGATATTTTTCCTTCTTCAACAACTGCAGCACGCCCTTGATCTGGGTATCGCCTTCACCCCAAATCGTATTCGGCCCGTCTTCCTTCTTCCGATCCTTAATATGAATATTGGTGATCCGCTTATGGTTCTCTTTCAGATAAGCAATCGGATCGTACCCAGCCGCAGTGAAGTGGCCAATGTCCAGGTTCACATAAAAATTCTTCGACATCGCCATCACCGCTGCAAAGGCTTCCGGCTTAGCGAATTCATTGGGATCCTTCAAATTGGAATGGTTGTGCATGGCCACAATCATTTTATGTTTATCGGCGAACGGTGCCAGCTTTTTCGCCGCACTTACTGTTGACGATGCGGTGATCACTTTCACCCCCAACGCTTTGGCCATTTCAAAACCACGGTCAATTTCTTCATCGCTGAAATCTTCGCGGAAGCTCAAGTTATAAGCATGCAACATAATGCCCGCAGCATCGAACTTCTTGCGGACATCTTTGAAAGCGTCCATCGATACCGAAAGGCGCCACTTGCGCATGGCCTCACGCGCTTCGGGATTCGGACGGAACCCGCCGCCTTTCTTCTTCTGCTCACCAGCAGCGGCAGGAGGTCCACCAGGACCAGGTCCACCACCGGGCGCACCTGCGGCACGTTCGGCATGCTGGGCGAACAGTTCGCATTCATGCAGATCGCAATCCACCATGGCTTTAATGGCATCGTCCAACGACATCTGGCGGAAGCTGTAGGATTGCACTCCAACGCGCACACCGTTAATCTTGCTGTTGACGGCGGCCATGGCGTTAACCGCTGGCACAGCGCTCAGCGCTAGTTTTGAAAAATCTCTTCTGGTAAACATAACAACACTCCTTATACAACAAAAATGCTGCCCGCTGCTTTGTAAGCAACGGGCAGCACTTGGTTCATCTGTTTAATTTCAGCCTAGAATTGGAGGCGCACAACCAGTTGCAGGATGCGCGGATCGCGTGCTCCACTTACTGTTCCGAATCCATTCTTGTCGCGTAGGGTGCCATCAGCATTAAACGGAAGATTGGTCGGGGTCGCGTTGGTCAGGCTGGTGAAGTTCAACGTGCTGTTAATTCCATTGAATTGCACATGGTTAAACACGTTGAAGGCATCCGCACGCAACTGCAAGCGAACACGCTCTTTCACTGCAAAGGTCTTCTGCAGCGTGAAGTCAAAGTTGGCGATGCCAGGACGGATGATGTAGTTGACTGGTGCGGTAATGCCAAGCGTTCCCACAGGAGGAACCGTGAAGGCGGCCGGATTCAGAAAGCGGTAAATGTCACCCCCGCCAACAACCGGATTTCCAATCAGTGAGATTCGGGCACCTTCGGTATAGGAACCAGTAAGATTCTGGTTGCCAACGCCTGGAATGCTCATACCCACACCGAAAGGTTGACCTGTTTGGAAGACGGTGACTCCAGAGAGCTGCCATCCGTCGATCGCTGTCTTCATCCAACCTTTGTCGCCCATATGCTTAGCAATGCTTGGGATTTCATAAACGTAGTTCATCACCAGCGTGTGCTTCCTATGGAAGTCAGCCAAGCCATAATTTGCTTTGCGGTTGAATTCGTCAATGCGGAAAAATCCGCCGTCCCCACTAGCCGTTGTCAAAGCCTTGCTCCAGGTGTATGCGAGGTTAAACAAAATGCCTTGTGAGAATCGACGGTTCAGACTGACTTGCAACGAATTGTAATTCGAGGTGCCGCCCATCTGGTGCAGATTGATATTGCCAAATCCCTGATAGGGACGCAAGAAGTCCTGATTGAACGCGTTGTTTCCCAGCAGTGCTGTTGGTGAACTGGCAACTTTTACTGGATCCTGATTTTTAGCAAGGAACGTTGCACCGTAAGGAATGGCATTGATGTTCAAGCGCTGAAGCAAATGGCGAGCCAGTGAACCCACATAAGCTGTATCCAGCACAAAGCCACCCGGCAGTTTGGTCTGTACGCCAAAGTTGAAGTTGTATACCGTGGCCACCTTGCCTTCGAAGCTGAATGCATCCAAGCTAGGCGGAGCCAGCAACGCGCTCTTCGGGTCAATGTCCTTTATGAAGCCATTGAATAGTGTTGGAGCGAATGTAGTCGGCGGATTCTGCAACATGGCGAAAACTTCGTTGCCCTGAAAACGATCATAGAAAACACCGCCACCGCCGCGAACTACCAAGTTCTGTTTGCCCGTCACATCGTAGGCAAATCCAAAACGCGGGCCCCAATGAATACCGCGATTTTCCATCAAGTACTTGGACACATCCTTACCCGCCTGAGCGATTCCATTCAGAATGTTGCCCGAACCAGTGATGATGCGGCCAACCGACGTAACCGAATTCGTCGCACCCGTCAGCGGGTCAACAGCAATCTGGGCACCTGCCGCGTTGAACGCTGGTCGCCAAAGTCTTGAAGCCTTAGCCGGATCGAACCGATTGGGAAGAAACGTGGAAGTCTGCAGCCCGGCGTCGAATTGCGGCTGAATCCAGTTCATGCGTAAACCGTAGTCCAGAGTCAATCGGCGGGTAACTTTCCAGTTGTCCTGTATGTAGCCTTCAGCCTGAGTGTAACGATACATGCCATTGGCGTATTGCGATGCTTGTTGGAATGTTTGGAAAACGCCCAGCGCGGCATTGGCATAACCATAACCGGAATCCAGCGGGTTGCTGGCGTTATCGCCAAAGTTAAAGTTGCCATTAAACGGTGCGAAGGAGGATTGATCCTTGCGACTGCGGCTAACGTACATTCCAATCTTGAGTGTGTGTGCATTCCACACCTTGCTCAAGTTGTCGATCGCGTCAATGGTGGTGTTGTAGTTCACAAACGGCGCATCCGGGGTGTTCCGGGCGGGGCTGTTAGAAAGGCGCGATCCGCCAAAACCGAAGCCCGGCAAGTAATCATTTTGAACAGCGCTCGGATACAACTGAGGAAGGTTACTCAACCCTGCTTTTGTTCGCGATAGACCGTCGTTGTTGGCGTCAATATTGATCTTGGTCCCGCCTACTCCGAAGGTGGCTTCGTTGGTCATCGTGGGGCTGATCAAAGTGGTTGCTGTAAAAGCCACGCTCTTGGCTGGACGCTTATCCACATGTTGCGTTCCAGAAGCGAAGTTGCCATTCAAGACGAAGGATGCGTAATTGGTTGAGAGTATGTCGGTGTTCTGCACCAAACGACCAAAAACCTTCCATTTGGAGCTGATGTTATAGTCAACTCGCAAAAGGTCTTCCCGACGTGGTTGAGTGTCGGAAAACTGTGATTGGAAGTTAAATCCTCTGTTCGTTGCCACTTGCGCGTTAGGCTGTGGGTAGAAGTTCAGAATTGCCAAACCTGGTGCGTACAACCGGCTAGCCGGAATACGACCCAAAACACCACCATCGGCAAAGCATCCCAACTGATTACCCGCATTGCAGGGGGATGTGGAAAGTGGGTCCTTAATGTAAGGGAACGGATTGCCGTTGTTATCCACCGTCTGCGAAAAATCACCCTTGCGTTCCAGGGCCGTGGGCATGGTTACGTTACGAGTGCCTTGTGGAACCAACTGCTTCTGAAATTCCTGGCTGAAAAAGAAAAAGAGTTTATCTTTGTTCGTATTGAAAATCTTGGGAAGAAAAACTGGACCGCCAATAGTGTAACCAGGGTCATTGTAGCGGTACTTGTTACGTTGAATTCCGTCGCGATTGTTCTTCCAATTGTTAGCGTTCAAACCTTCATGCCGATGGAATAAATAAGCACTGCCATGAAATGCGGAACTGCCACTTTTCGTCACCACGCTAATCTGGGCACCGGAAGATCGTCCGTACTCCGCCTGATAGTTGCTGGTAAGAATCTTGAATTCCTGGACCGAATCCAGACTTACAGTGGCCAACTGACCACCATTGCTACCGGTATCTACATTGCCGATGCCATCCAAGGTGAGGTTATTTTGGCTGGTGCGCGCACCGTTGGCCGATATCGATCCCAAACCACCGCTACCGGCTGTCTGCAAATTTACTGTACTCACAACACCAGGTGCCAAGCCCACCAAAGCCAGATAGCCGCGCCCGTTGACGGCCACATTCTGCAACTGCTTACCTGTGATCGCCGC
>JANMWO010000376.1:0-9982 GCA_031394025.1 Acidobacteriota bacterium | reverse complement strand
CGCTGAAGCAGATGCTGCCAGACCGGTCGAGGTAGGTTAGCGAATTGAATCTTCGGCAATCGCATCCTTCCCGAAGATCGTGCGGATCAGGTCTTTGCCCGCCTCGTTCTTTCGAGCCGGATCGTTCTCGGCAATAAAACGGTTGTAGGAGGACTTCAGTTGCTCCTTCGCTTCTGCCTCTGCGCGAACGCCGCGTTCAGCCAGGGCCACCAATGCCCGACTCATCGTAACGTGCTGTTCCTTGGCCGCACGACGGACCTCTGCGACCAGCGTCGCCGGGATCGTGACACTTTGCCGAACCGATCTTGCGACCGACGTTTTCCCACGGGTTGCCATATTCGAAGAATAGCAGAGTGCACCAGTGTGGTGCACTCACGATTAACGGCGAAGTGTAGCGAAGATTAGATCCAACCGAACAGAGTCACAACCCATTCCGCGCTGATTCTAAACCACTTACCCATAACCACCGCCCCATCCCCTGTTATCCTAACCCCGCAATGCAAAACAATGACAAACGCAAACTCACTTCGCGCCTCAACGCTCAAATCCACTGGCCCCAAGACCCCCGAAGGCAAATTCCGCTCAGCCGCCAACTCCCGCACCCACGGAGCCTACGCTCAAAATCTCATCCTCCCGGGCGAAGAGCCTGCCGATTTCCAAATCTTCCTGGATACTCACCTCGATACCTGGAAACCTACCAACGCCATCGAAGATATCTTCGTCATGGAAATGGCCACCACCCTTTGGTCGCTGCGCCGACAAGCCCCTGCGGAATCCAGCCTCATTCGTATTCAAATCCACCGCATGCGTCCCGCGCTTGAAGTGGAATTCGAGTCCTTTAGTGCGGAAGGCTTCTACGCCCTAGCCGCCACCGCACTTCATAGCCATAGCAAAGGCCTGTCTCAAATCATCCGTCAAGGCCGCCGGTTGCTGCGTCAATACGAAAAGCTTACTCAGCAGTTACTCTCCATGCGGCAGTTGTTTCCACCAACAGCACCCGACCCCACCGGTTACCACCCACCGCCAGTCCAAGAATCGGAACCTGTCCCACAACCGGAACCAGAAAATGAACCCGTTGAAACGAAGCTAACGGATGCCCCCAACACGTACCCATCACTCGCAAAGGAAAACCGCGTTCACAACCCGTGCAGTATCCTCTATGCCGCACTCCCGCCTGTGGCCCCGCCAGCCAGGGCAGCCAAACCGGCCCAAATGCATACCAAGGCCGCGTCAAGTTCTGCGTAATCCAACAAATATAGACGATGCCATTCACCCTTTGTTACAACTGTGTATCCTGCTAAAAGCAGCAAAAGAGGCATTCCATAGAACAACACAATCCAGACCTTGGGGCATCTACAATTACGTATCGCTTTGGGTGGCCCATGAGTGTTTGTATTCTCACTTACATGCTGGTCTCCGGACTCATCGCGGGCGGCATGAGTTGGTGCCAGTCCATCAGCACCATTCTGCTGGGTAACTTGATCGTGCGCATCCCCATGTTGCTCAATGCCCACGCTGGTGCAAAGTACGGCATCCCCATCCCTGTGCTGGTACGCGCCTCTTTTGGAGTGCGTGGTGCGAATGTTCCCCGCCGTGCTGCGAGCCTTGGTTCCCTGCGGCTGGTTCGGCATTCAAACTTGGATCGGTGGGGTTTATACAATGTTGCAAATCCTTTGGCCCGCATCTGCCCCAGTATGACGCTGAACGGCGAGCCCATCGCGAACGGAAAAATAGGGGTAGGTCAATCGCTCCTACTTTCAGAATTCAGTGGCGTATCTTCGTCAATTTGGCTTTGCTGGAGAAACGCCGTGTGGCCTTGCGCAAGGAATCGGGCACCGAATCAGATGGCAGCGCATTTCCATTCAGCGCATAGCCACAAGTTTCCAGCAGCAGTATTTCTGTGCCCTTGTTAGTGAATCCGCTTCGGAGCTTTATCGGAGCATGTACTCGCTGTCAACCCAGGGTCAATCACGGATGAATGGTGGCAAAGCTCGCCGCAAGCTGAAGCTGATCCGGGCGATTCTCACGGCGGGTGTTTTGGAAGATGAGTTGGTGAATCCGGTAGATGTAGGGGACTGCGCAAGGCGGTCCACTATCCCCGTTGCTCAGCAATATCTATATTCGCAGCAAGCGGGCCAGGGAAAGGGTGATGGAAAGCCTTAAGCGGTTCCTCATGACGAAGCTCAAGCTCAAGGTGAATGAACTCAAAAGTGCGGTGGCGCAGTCCCACTCTAACGCCCTTCCAACTCCGCGATCGTCGCCCCTGTTCCACCTTCCGCTGGCGTTGCTGCAAAGAACTTCGACACATGCGGATTCTTTCCCAAAGCCTCTTGAATCAACTTACGCAAAATGCCCATGCCATGCCCGTGCACCACGCGGACTCTCTGCACTTCCGCCATCGCCGCAGAGTCGATGAATTTATCCACCGCCTCTAATGCTTCCTCCGCCCGCTGACCAATCACGTTGATTTCCGTGGTGATCGTGGTCCAGGTTGGCCCTTGAGAAAAAGTCACGTTCTTCGGTAGCTTGGTGCCGCCCTTCGCATCGGGCAGCACTTCCAGCACATCGGCCCGCTCCACTTTCATTTTCATGAAACCGGCCTGGACTTCAATTTCTCCGTTCGGCTTAACCTTCAAAACCTTCACCGGCTCGCGCATGTCGCGAATTTTCACCCGCACACCTTCGCGGATATCCAACTGCGTTAATTCGCCTGCGCCCGATTCCAGCTTGGTCTCTCTAACCGTTGCCGCCAGTTCCCGTTCAAAGTCGCGCTTCACAACTACAATCTTTTTCAGCGCCTGCTCTGCCGCCTTGCGATGCCCTTGGCCCTGCATCATCTGGTCCACACCAGCCCGTGCTTCCTGCTCAAACTTTTCTAAAAGCAAAGAGCTGCGCCGTTCAATTTCTTTAAGCTTCTGTTCTTCGCGCTTGGCCAATTCTTTACGTTGCAGTTCAAACGCC
Organism: Acidobacteriota bacterium; assembly: GCA_031394025.1. Classification (GTDB taxonomy): domain Bacteria; phylum Acidobacteriota; class Terriglobia; order Bryobacterales; family Bryobacteraceae; genus JANXSF01. The sequence continues at coordinate 7,021 of JANMWO010000376.1, read as the reverse complement.
TGCGATTGTTCGATTCGCTGACGGCTCAACTGCTGTTCCAGCTCTGAAACTTCAGCCAGCTTAATATCCAGATCGTGCAGAAATCGGCTTATTTCCCGTTCACTGGAACTCATTGCCGCACGAGCCCGTTCAATCAAAAATGCAGGAATGCCCAACCTGCCCGCAATGTCCAAACCGGCTGATTTCCCCGGTGCCCCGACGCGCAGTACGTAAGTGGGCTGTAACGTTTCTTCATTGAAACCCATTGAGGCATTTACAACACCTTCCGTATTGCCGCCATATACTTTCAAGGCCAGTAAGTGGGTAGATGCCAAAGTGAAACAGCCTTGCTTGCGAAAATGGTCCAGCACCGCCAAACCCAAGGCGCCGCCTTCTTCGGGGTCCGTCGCCCGGCCAAGTTCATCCATCAGCACCAAACAATCAGGACTCACAGCGTCAATCATCTCCCTTACTTGCAGGATGTGAGATGAAAAACTGCTTAAGCTTTGTTCAATAGATTGGTTGTCCCCCACATCGGCCAGCACATCGTGGAACAAAGGGAATTCCGCAGCATCGCAGGGCACTGGCATACCGGATTGAGCCATTAAGGTAAGCAGGCCGACAGTCTTCAACGTCACCGTCTTTCCACCTGTGTTCGGTCCGCTAATCAGCAGCGTACGATTCACCCCGGAAAGGGTAAGCGTAACCGGCACAACCTGTTTTTTCTGCCGACGCAAAACATCTTCCAACAGTGGATGTCGCGCTTTGTGGATGCTCAACTTACTGCCAAACGTCGGAATCACACATCGAAAGTCCGATGCAAATCGTGCTTTGGCAAACAGCAATTCCAGTTCCGCCATCACAGTAAAAGTGGAACGGATTTCAGTGGAGTGCTCACGTAACTGAGCCGTCATTTCACGCAGAATTCGATGCACTTCGCGCATCTCTTCCTCTGAAAGCCTGACTAACTCGTTGTTCAACTCAATGGTGGCCATCGGTTCCACGAATAAAGTTTGTCCGCTGCCACTGGCGGCGTGAATCACGCCATCCACTTTGCGTCGCTGTCCGGCAACTAATGGAACCACGTAACGATCATTCCGAATCGTGACAAATTCTTCCTGCAGCACCCCTTCATCGCGATGAGCCCGCATGAACTTTTCCAACGATTCCTGGATTAATGTCTGCTGCCGGGACATGCCCCGGCGGATGCGCTCCAGCGCTACACTGGCATGGTCGGCAACCGAACCATCGGGCAAAATCTTACCTGCAAGATCGCGCAAAATACCCCGAAACTCGCCAATTTGCCCAGCTTTCTTACCTAACCGGGGGAATCTTTGGGCAGCCGAAAGCAGATACATCCGCGATTCAGATGCCCGCTCCAACCACTGGATGATGTCCAGAATTTCTCGTGCATCCAGCGAAGCACCTTCAATGGAAATGCGTGCCAAAGCCTGCGCTGCATCGGGCAGGTCCTGAAACACCAAACGCGCAGCACCCCGGCCACTGGTACTTGCCGGGGAAACTGCCGATTGATTGTATTCCATCGCCTCAGACGTTTCCGCCAGAGTTAATTCAAGCGCATCACGATCGGTAGAAGGACTTACTTTATCTAACTCCGATTGCCCCAGCGATGTGGACACAAAGCGCCCCAGCAAAGCTTTCAGCGCCGCATATTCTAAGATTTCAAGACTGCTTTGATTCATGGATTTGGAACGCTTTTTCAATTACAGGCAATGTGCCTTCAGTTATCTTGTAGGTAGCCAGGTCTTCTCTTTTTACCCAGGCCACGTTACTGGAATCATCCCCAGCGCGAAGTTCGCCTCCGCGCACTTGGCACAAATAGTCAATCAACACGTAATGATATTCAATGCAATCAGCGGCATCGTACATCAACCGCTCAAAGATCTCCACCGCTTCAATGGCCTCGACTGAAAGATTTGTCTCCTCCAGTACTTCCCGTTTAATGGCATCGCTCAGCCGTTCCCCAGTCTCCACTGCACCGCCAGGTAAAGACCACCAACCCTTCAGCGGTTCCCGACCTCGCTCCACCAGCAGAATACGGCCCGCATCAAATATCAATGCGCCAACACCTAATATAGGGCGGGGTGGATACTTGCGGTTATCCGACGCGTTAATGTTGCACCGCGCCCTTCACTCCAGTGCGGATGCGATACAGCGACGTACGTGCGGTCACGTATAGCGTTTCCATATCCGACTCCCCAAACGCGATGTTTGCAGGAGCTTCGCCAATTTCAATAAAGTGCAAAAATTTACCCTCCGCAGTATAGACTGCAATTCCGCGGCAGGTGATCCACAAATTGCCTTTCTCATCCACGCGCATGCCATCGGGAGGCCCATCAATATTGGAAATCAACACCCGTTCGTTACTGGCCTTGCCGCTTTTATCCAGATCGTAAGCGCGAATGTTTCGTTCATCGGTGTTGGCAACATAAAGCAGGTTCCCCTTGGGTGAAAATGCAATCCCGTTGGGACGGCCAGTGGGTTTGGCCACCAATTCCATAGGGCCTTTGGGAGGAATGTGATAGACACCGTAGAAGTCAAGTTCCCGCTTATCGGCCTGATCTCCAAACGCCGGATCAGTGAAATAGATGTGCCCATCTTTACGCACAACAATGTCGTTTGGGGCATTCAATTTCTTGCCCTCCCACTTATCAGCCAGCGTTTCCCAGTTGCCTTTTCTATCCTGACGAACTACCCGACGGCCTTCTGATTCGCAGGATAATACCCGACCCTGGGCATCAATGGTGTTGCCGTTGGTCTTCCCCGAAGGAGATCGAAAAACTTTGATGCCATCGGTATCCATCTTCATTACTTTAGATGCGGGCACATCGCTGAACAACAAAAAGCCACCTTCCTTAGACCAGACCGGCCCTTCTAAAAACTGATATCCTCCAGCCACTTTTTCCACGTGGAGATCACTGAAATCCTGGGCGCAAAGGGGTATGGCAACGGCTATGGCGAAAAGCAAATTCTTCATGTGGTTACTCACTCTTACTATAACCCGCGTTATCCTGAAATCACATGCAGCAAGTTCAGTCGTCGGAGGGTATCTAACATGGGCACTCGCCGTGGCTTGCTTGCAGGATTGCTGTCACTCTGCGGATGCGCCACCAAGGTTGAAGAAGCAGCTTTTCAACCAACAGACGGTGAGCCGGTAGAGATCGCCGAGTTCGGTCCTGACGGAACAATGACCGGTCAGAAGATGATCCCTAAAATGCTTCTTGCACCTCGCGGATGGCAGCAACGATTGACGCCCATGGGTTACGCTGTGCTGCGCAAGAAAGACACTGAAATCAGATTCATGGGGAAGTACAACAAGCACGATGCAACAGGAATTTATCGTTGTGCCGGTTGCGCCATTGCGCTATTCCGATCAGCGGATAAATATGAATCGGGCACAGGCTGGCCAAGTTTCACTGCACCGATTGCCGCAGCGAATATTTATACGGTTGAGGACGGTTCCCAGTTGGAAGTTTTGTGCCGCCGGTGCGACGGTCATTTAGGTCACCTGTTTCCCGATGGTCCAGAGCCCACACGGCTGCGCTACTGCATCAACTCGGCTGCCTTGCGCTTTGCTGCATTGTAAAAGTGGATTCGGCTCGTTGCACCTTTGCCTCAAAAGGTATGTAATTGTTAACAGAGACCACTTCATGTTTGATTTCCGCCCTACTTTGTTGCTGCTTTTGCCTGCCTTTAACGTTTTCGGTGCCGTTGATTTTCAGCGCGAAATTCGTCCCATCCTTTCTGATGCCTGCTTCCTTTGTCATGGTCCGGATAAGGGTTCGCGGATGGCCGGGCTGCGCCTGGACACTCGCGAAGGTGCGTTTGAGCAACGCAAAAACGGTCAGCCCATTGTTGCTGGCAAGCCTCTTGAAAGTTTGATTCTACAACGCATCAACCACGCCAAACCTGGTCTGCGTATGCCCCCGATGGCTTCTCATAAAACGCTGACCGATGCGCAAAAAGCCTCCCTTAAACGTTGGATTGAACAGGGCGCGCCATGGACGGAGCATTGGGCTTTTGTGGCTCCTCAAAAGAAACCGTTGCCTACGGTGAAGGCTGCGGGTTGGGCGAAAAATCCGATCGACAATTTCATTTTGGCCAAGTTGGAAGAGCAGGGGTTAACTCCTGCTGCTGAAGCGGATCGGCGAACGCTAGTTAGAAGACTTTCGCTGGATCTTACCGGTTTGCCTCCTGATCCGACTGACGTGGAAGCTTTCGTTGCGTCGAAAGATGCTGAAAGTTATGGCAAGCTGGTGGACAAATATCTTGCGTCGAAACACTATGGGGAACATCGTGCGCGCTATTGGTTGGACGCAGCACGCTATGCCGATACCCACGGTATTCATGTGGATAACTATCGTGAAATGTGGCCGTATCGCGATTGGGTAATTCAAGCTTTCAATGGCAACATGCCGTTTAGCCAATTCACGGTGGAGCAGATAGCTGGTGACCTTTTACCCAAGCGTACACTGGAACAGCAAATTGCCACTGGCTTTCATCGTTGCAATGTAACTACGAATGAAGCCGGAGTGATTACTGAGGAAGTGGAGGCGATTTACGCCAAAGATAGAGTAGATACAACTGCCACAGTGTTCCTTGGACTAACGCTTGGTTGCGCCACTTGTCATGATCATAAGTTTGACCCGCTTTCGCAAAAAGATTTCTATTCCATGGCGGCATTTTTCCGCAACACAACTCAGAATCCCATGGACGGCAATATTCCCGATACGCCTCCGGTGATTGTGGTTCCGCGTGAGCAGGATCGTTCCCGATGGGGGCAATTGCGCGGCGATCAAGACCAGATTCTGGCTATGAAAAAAGCTGCGCGGGCATCGGCCAGTGGGGACTTTGAAGCCTGGTTGAACCGTCCTGCACGACGCACAATTGCAGCTCCTTTGAGTGTTTCAACCGAGGTGCTTTCGTTCCATTTGGACGACAGCCTGCATCTGCTTAATGAAGGCGAGAGGAAGGAAATCGTACTGAAATCAGGGGTTACGGTTGATGTTGGGCAGACAGAAGGCAGCAAGGCCTTGGCGTTCGATAAAGACGGTTTTGTAGAACTCCCCAGCCAACCTATTTTCGATTCCGGCAAACCTTTTTCCATCGCTACCTGGGTATATTTTCCCAAGGGTGAAGACAGTTTTGCAGTGGCCAGTCAGATGGATGCGAAGAAAAAGAATCAAGGCTGGTTGATTGAGATTGGGGCACGGGTGGTGAATTTTCGCTTGACAGGCAGCGATGGTAAATCGATCACCATTCGCGCTGGACACATGGAACAGTTTGCACAGGGCAGTTGGAATCATATTGTTGTCACTTACGATGCCAGCCGTGAACAAGCTGGTCTGGGTCTTTTTCTGAATGGACATGCTGTACCTACACAAGGCGGTGGCGATCAGAATGTGAAGTTACTTACTAACATTGCCAACACGCAACCGCTGCGTTTAGCCAAGGAAGGGACACGTGGGTTCCAAGGCGGCAAAATCGCTGATTTTCAGATTTTGAATCGGGCAATTTCTGAAGAAGAAGCGCTGCAGGTATCGCAATGGCTGGTGCTGGATCAACAGCGCAACAAGGAAACAGCCTTGTTGACTGCGGCGGAGCGTGAAGCGTTATTGCTGTATTTTTTGAGCCATGAAGACAAGGGCTATGGTGAACTTTCTGCGCGTCTGGCGCAATTGGGCAATGAACGAAAGGCGATTCGCGAACGAGGTTCGGTGACGCATGTTATGGAAGAACAGCCTAATCACGATGCGATGGCGAACATTTTGTATCGCGGCATGTATGATCAGAAACGCGATGAAGTGAAACCGAACGTGCCCACGGTGTTGCCGCCAATGGATGCGGGGTCACCGCGCAATCGTATGGGTTTGGCAAAGTGGTTGGTGGACGATGGGAATCCGCTGGTGTCGCGAGTGGAAGTGAATCGGCTGTGGCAGGAGGTATTTGGCACAGGGATTGTGAAGACATCGGAAGACTTCGGTTCGCAGGGCCAAGCGCCGTCGCACCCTGAATTGCTGGATTGGTTGGCTGTTGAATTTCGTGAGTCTGGATGGGATGTTAAGCGACTGATGAAGCTGATGGTAACTTCAGCATCGTATCGTCAACAGGCAATTACTACGCCATTGAAATTGAAAAAGGATCCTGAAAATCGGCTGCTTGCGCATGGACCCAGATTCCGTTTGGATGGGGAGTTAGTTCGCGATTACGCACTGGCTGCCAGCGGATTGCTGGTGGGTGATATTGGTGGTCCTAGCGTGAAGCCATATCAGCCGGAAGGTGTTTGGGAAACTGTGGCGATGCAAGGTAGCAATACGCGATTCTACAAACCGGATACAGGCGATAAACTATATCGACGCAGTATGTATACGTTTTGGAAGCGCAGTGCGCCGCCAGCATCGTTGGACATTTTCAATGCTCCAACTCGAGAAAATTGTACAGTTCGTAGGGAACGAACGAACACTCCATTGCAGGCGTTAGTAACTATGAATGACCCGCAGTATGTGGAGGCTTCGCGCCACTTAGCGCAGCTTGCCATTTTGGGTGGACAGGACTTCAACAAGAAGCTGGACTTACTTACTATGCGGGCGTTGTCGCGGCAGTTTGCATCCAATGAGCGGGAGGTATTGCGACGCGCTTATGCTGATTTGAAGGCACACTACACGGCGCATCCCGATCAGGCGCGGAAGCTGATTACGATTGGGGAATCGAAACCAGATGGCACCATCGCAGTGGCGGAATTCGCGGCCTGGACTATGTTGGCGAGCAATGTATTGAATTTGGATGAGGCGTTAAACAAATGAATATCTTTGACGAAAGTGTTCTGGCGGAAACGCGGCGTCAGTTTTTTGCTCAAGGAGCACGCGGTATTGGTGGCATGGCGCTGGCTTCTTTACTAAGTGAAGCGGCACCAGCGCGTACTGAAAAAGTAAGTGGCGTGTTACCAGGACTGCCACATTTTCCGCCCAAAGCGAAGCGTGTTATTTACTTGCACATGGTGGGTGCGCCACCGCAACATGAC